>JAZSEX010000097.1:0-18629 GCA_045531935.1 Acutalibacteraceae bacterium
GTGTTCACTTCGGACACCACACAAGAAGATGGAACCCAAAGATGGCAGAGTACATCTTCACAGAAAGAAACGGTATTTACATTATCGACCTTCAAAAAACCGTTAAGAAACTTAACGACGCTTACATGTTCGTTCGTGACATTGCAGCTGAAGGCGGCGACATTCTTTTCGTAGGTACCAAAAAGCAAGCTCAGGATTCTATTAAAGAAGAAGCTGAACACTGCGGTATGCCTTACGTAAATGCACGTTGGCTCGGCGGTATGCTTACAAACTTCACCACAATCCGTACAAGAATTGCTAGACTTAACCAACTCCGCACCATGCGTGACGACGGTACCTTTGAACTTCTTCCCAAAAAGGAAGTTGTAAAGCTTAACCTTGAAATTGAAAAGTTAGAAAAATTCCTTGGCGGTATTCAAGATATGAAGAAGACTCCCGCAGCTCTCTTCATTGTTGACCCCCGCAAGGAGAAGAATGCTGTAGCAGAAGCAAAGAAGCTCGGTATTCCGGTCGTAGCTATTGTTGACACAAACTGTGATCCCGACGAGATCGATTACGTTATCCCCGGTAACGATGACGCTATCCGTGCTGTTAAGCTCATCGCTGCTGAGATGGCAAACGCTGTTCTCGAAGGCAAGCAGGGCGAGCAGGTTGTTGCAGAAGCAACAGAAGCTGCTGCTGAATAATTAAAATATAACTACTATTTGATATAGGAGGACTAATACAATGGCATTTACAGCTAAAGATGTCCAGGCTCTTCGCGAGAAGACAGGCGTTGGTATGATGGACTGCAAAAAGGCTCTCACCGAAACAGACGGTGATATGGACAAGGCAATTGAGTTCCTTAGAAAAAAGGGTCTTGCTGCTGCTGAAAAGAAGGCAAGCAGAATTGCTGCTGAAGGTATGGTTTATCCCTACTACGATGCTGATAAGAATGTCGGTGTTGTTGTTGAAGTTAACGCAGAAACAGACTTCGTTGCTAAGAACGATAAGTTCACAACATTCGTAAAGGCTGTTGCAAATACAGTTATCAACGATAATCCCGCTGATCTCGATGCTCTTCTTGCTTGCAAGCTTGACGGCAGCGACAGAACAGTTCAGGAGAATCTTCAGGATAACATCCTCTCAATCGGTGAGAACCAGAAGGTTCGCCGTTTCGAGAGAGTTGAAGGCGTTTGTGCAACATACATCCACGGCGGCGGTTCCGTTGGTGTTCTTGTTAACTTCGATACAAACGTTCCTGCTGACAATGCAGAGTTCGTTGCTATGGGTAAGAACGTTGCAATGCAGGTTGCAGCTATGAACCCCGAATACCTCAGCAAGGAAGATATGTCAGAGGCTGAGCTTGCAAACATGAAGTCAATCACAATTGACAGCTCACTCAACAAGCCCGAATCTCTTCCCAAGCCCATTCTCAGAAAGCTCTTTGAGACAGCTATCAACGAGAAGCTCTTCAGCGATGAAGATATCAAGGCTTATGAGGAGCAGAAGAACAACAACTTCCTCTTCAACTTCCTTTCCAAGGAAGCAGTTGCAACTCTTGCACAGCTTGCAGTTGCAGGTAAGGAAGAGTACATGAACGATAAGATCTTCTCCGGCGCTGTTGAAGGCCGTATCAAGAAGCAGCTTAAGGAAATCTGCCTTCTTGACCAGGCATTCGTTCGTTCCGACCTCTTCGACGGTACAGTAGGCGGCTACATCGCTGACGTTGCTAAGAAGATGGGTGCTGAAATCAAGATCAAGGGCTTTGTCCGTTACGGCAAGGGCGAGGGTCTTGAGAAGCGTGAGGACAACTTTGCTGACGAAATCGCAAAGATGGTTCAGTAATTAATCCTAATTGCTAATATGGCAGAGAGCAGTAATATTCTGTTCTCTGCCTTTTTTAAATTTTTTGTGCATGGGAGGCAGGATAATGTCGGTTGCAGGCAATAAAAAAGTTCAGAAGATTTCGGCTTCGGGTGTTTCGTTAGCTCTCTGCCTTGTTTTACCCTTTATAACCGGTCAGGTGCCCGAAATCGGCAATATGCTGTGTCCTATGCACATTCCCGTTATGCTGTGCGGTTTTATTTGCGGTTGGCAATACGGCGCGGTTGTAGGCTTTATAGCACCGCTTTTACGCTCTTTTCTCTTTTTTGCACCGCCGCTTTTTCCTCAGGCGGTATCAATGGCTTTTGAGCTTGCTGTATACGGATTTATGACGGGTTTTCTCAATAAAAAACTACCGGATAAAAACGTATTTGTATACATAAATCTTATAATCTCAATGCTTGCAGGCAGAGCTGTATGGGGAGCAGTACGTTTTATAATATACGGATTGGGTTATACAGAGTTTTCTTTAGGTTTGTTTATGACAGGTGCATTTGCAGAGGCTGTGCCCGGAATTATTCTTCAGTTAATTTTAGTTCCGGTTATTGTTATTGCACTCAGGCGTATTAATTCAAAAGTTTTTTGAGGTGAAGTGATATGAAATTAAGTGAAAAAATAATGAGAAAGCTTTATAATATAGCAGGTAAATTTGTCAACTCTCTTTCTCAGGAGCAGGGGGCGGGCGACAAAACCGATAAAACTATCACTCCCGGTATGCCTGAACTTATAAGAGCAGTTGCTGCCGAGGGTGCAGTTTTACTTAAAAACGACGGTGTTCTGCCTTTTACAGCTGACGATAACGTTGCTCTTTTCGGCAGAACACAGATTGAAACTTTCTTTGTAGGTTACGGCTCCGGCGGTGACGTAAATGAGCCTTATAAAATCAATTATCTTGACGGTATCAGATCATCGGGCATTATAAATATAAACAATGACCTTGCAGATAAATATGAAGCATGGTGTGCCAAAAATCCCGTTGATGAGGGTGTATGGGGCCGCTGGCCGCGTTATTTTCCTGAAATGCCGTTTGATAATAAATTAATTGCCGATGCATCTGCTGTAAGCAACCGTGCTGTTGTGTTTATTGGTCGTTCATCAGGTGAGGACCGCGAAAACGCTCTTGAGGAAGGCAGCTATTATCTCACGGGTGAAGAGCTTAGTCTGCTTGATAAAGTAACAGCTAAATTCAAGAGCACTGTTGTAGTGCTCAATATCGGTAGTATTATTGATTTTGCTTGGCTTGATAAGTACGGTGACAAAATCGGAGCAGTGCTTATTTCCTGGCAGGGCGGTATGGAGAGCGGTAATGCTATTGCCGATATACTCAGCGGTAAAGTTTCACCCAGCGGTAAGCTGACTGATACCGTTGCAGATTCTTATTCTGATTATCCGTCTTCTGAAGATTTCGGCGCAAAAGAATACAACAACTATACTGAAGATATTTTTGTCGGTTACCGTTATTTTTTCACTTTTGCAGAGGATAAAATCCGCTATCCCTTCGGTTTTGGTATGAGCTATGCCGATTTTACAGTAGATTTTGTTTCTGCCGACGTTAATAATGGTAATGTTGCAGTCAAGGTCAATGTTACAAACGTTTCCGATAAATTCAGCGGTAAAGAAACCGTGCAGGTATATTATTCAGCTGAAAATACCAAGCTTCTCAATCCGTCACGTCAGCTTGCAGGCTTTGCCAAAACAAAGCTTCTTGCCCCCGGTGAAAGTCAGGAGCTTAGTGTTGAGTTTTCTGCGTCAACCTTTGCATCATATGATGACAGTGGCGTTACAGGTTATAAATTTGCGTGGGTATTTGAAAAAGGAGATTACACTCTTTATCTCGGTACAGATTCTCTCAATGCTGTCGCTGTTAAATCTTTTTCAAATCCCGAAACAAAGTGTGTTGAACAACTTACTCAGGTTTCTGCCGCTAAGTATCCGTTTGACAGAATTGATGCTGTGCAGACAGTAAACGGCAAAAAAATGCCGTTGAAGCACAGAACTCCCTCATCTGAAACAAATCTCAGGGATATCATTCTTGGTGATATGCCTTCGGATATTCCGTTTACGGGTGATAAGGGGTATAAGCTTGATGACGTAAGAAACGGTAAAGTTTCACTTGATGATTTTGTTGCACAGCTTACTCCCGATGAGCTTGAGGCTATAAGCCGCGGTGATTACGTAATGGGAAGCTCTCTCGGTGCAAAAGGTAACGCCGGTACGCTCGGCGGTGTGCTTGAATCATTAAGAGATAAGGGTATCCCTGCGCTTACAACAACAGACGGTCCTTCCGGTATCAGACTCAAGGCAAGCTGTTCGTTGCTCCCGATTGGCGCAATACTTTCCTGCACCTGGAATGAAGCACTTGTTGAAGAGCTTTATACTGCTGTCGGCGCCGAGATGAAGGCAAAGGGCTCTGATATACTTCTTGCACCGGGTATGAATATTCACAGAAGTCCGCTTTGCGGAAGAAACTTTGAGTATTTCTCTGAAGACCCGCTTATCAGCGGTAAGATTGCCGCCTGCGTAGTACGCGGTGTACAGTTCAGCGGACTTAGTGCTTGTCCTAAGCATTTTGCTTGTAATAACCAGGAAACAAACCGTTGCCATAACGATTCACGACTTTCCGAACGTGCTCTGCGTGAGATTTATCTCAAGGGCTTTGAAATATGTGTAAAGGAGTCTGCTCCGAAATGTATTATGACTTCATACAATAAGATTAACGGTGTATGGGGTCACTATAACTATGAGCTTTGTACAACCGTACTCCGTAAGGAATGGGGTTACAAGGGTATGGTTATGACCGATTGGTGGATGAGAAAGAGTGCAAGCCCCGAATTCCCCAATCTTAAAGATAATGCATACCGTGTGCGTGCTCAGGTTGATGTGCTTATGCCCGGTGGCGGACGTACTGGTAAGAAAAAGCCTGACGGTACACTGCTGAAAACTTACGGTAAGGCAGACGGTATTAAGCTAGGTGAAATGCAGCGTGTAGCTAAAAACGTAATAGGTCTGGCTCTTGCTATGCCAGATAAAAGTGCCGATAATGATTGACAATTATATAAAGCCTTTGTATAATTAATAAGTTATCAACATTATATTTTTTATATGGTGAGCTTATGAGTAACGGCAAGCAAAGACTTATTGCTCTGGCTGAGTTTTTTAAAAGTAAAACTGACGAAGAGCATATATATTCTGCTTCTCAGATTATCGAGGAGCTTGCACAGCAGGGGATAGATGCTGAGCGGAAGGCACTGTATTCCGATATTGATGCCCTGAAGCTTTCGGGTTACGATATTGTATGCACACGCACACCTAAGGCAGGTTTTTTCCTTGCTTCACGTGATTTTGAAGAGGCTGAAGTTCGTCTTATGATTGATGCCGTGCAAGCGGCAAAGTTTATTACTGCAAAAAAGACCGATTCGCTTGTAACTAAAATCGGTGATTTGCTCAGTGAGCCACAGGCGGATAAACTGAAATCGCAGGTTTATATTGATAAAAGTCATAAGCGTAAAAATGAAGAGATTTATTATACGGTTGACGTGCTTCACAATGCGATTGCCAAAAGGCTTAAGGTCAGCTTTGTGTATTCAAACCTGAGCGTATCTGACGACCTTACGCCTACTCTCAATGAGCGTGAGTTTACTGTCAGCCCGTATGCACTTATATGGTCAAATGACCATTATTATCTCGTTTGCAATAACTCAAATTACGATAATCTTATGCACGCCCGTATTGACAGAATGAAAAAAGTTGTCTGCACAAATGAGCCGTGGCGCCATTTCAGTGAGGTTTCAGAGTATAAGGAAAAATTTGACTCTGCTGATTACGCAGGCAAGCTTTTCAATATGTTTTCTGGCACTGAGCAAACGGTAACGCTCCGCTGTGCAAACAGATTTCTTGAAGAAATTATTGACCGATTCGGCGAAAACGTACGTTTTTCCTCACGCAATGCCGATAATTTCACGGCGGAAATAACTGCTGTGACGGGTGAGGGTTTTATTTCTTGGTTGCTTCAGTACGGTAATTCCGTTGAAGTAATTCGACCTGCTAAACTTCGTTCAGCGGTAGCACAGCGTGCGACAGAATTGGTAAAGCTTTATACAGACAAATAATTATGAAAGGAGTGAGGCTTCTTCACAATGCAGTATGTAGTTTTTGACCTTGAATGGAATAATGTTTACGGCAGAAAAATAAACGGTTTTATAAACGAAATTATTGAAATCGGTGCTGTAAAGCTTGATGAAGACCTCAACGAAATTTCAACATTTTCCAGCTTTGTAAAGCCGAGTATCGGTAAAAAACTCCGCGGCAGTGTTAAAAAGCTGACCAATATAACAAACGACGATGTGCTTGGCGGTGAGCCTTTTACTCAGGCTTTTTCGGATTTCCGCAAATGGATAGGCTCTCAACCTACTCTTATTCTTACGTGGGGCGACGGTGATATCCGTGTGCTTATCGAAAATTATAAGTATCTCAACGGTATTGCGTTTATTCCTTTCCTTACCGATTATGTTGACCTGCAGACGTTTGTACAAAGACGTGTAAAGACCGAAAAGGGTCAGCAGATAGGTCTTGGCAAGGCTGCTGAGGCACTCGGTATTGATGATACAACATTTTCACATCACCGCGCACTTGATGACAGTAAGCTCAGTGCAGAGTGCTTCAGAAAGGTTTTTGATTTTAACGAGCTTCAGAATTATATAAGACCCTGCGGTACGGAATTCTATGCTAAGTTGGCATTCAAGCCTTATCCGATAAGTAACCTTAAAAATCCGCTTGTAGATAAAAAACAGCTTGTATACGTTTGTCCCGATTGCCGTGTGAATGCACAGCGTCAGAAAGAATGGAAATATTCCAACCGATTCTTCCGTACAATATTCAAATGTCCTTGTTGCGGTAATATGACTAAAGTTTCTGTCAGGTTTATGAAAATGTATGACAGGGTAGATGTCAAGAAAACCGCCACACCTTATATTCCTCCCGAGGAAAATACAGAAACCGAATAAAAAACAGCGGCTGCTTTATACACATAAGTCAGGTTTGACCCTTGTGTGCATAAAGCAGCCGCTTTTGTTATATATTGATTTTAACAGTATCGTATATACATGAGACCTATTACACCGATAAGATGAATAAGAATAATTGCAGGCAGACCGAGCATAAATTTATTGTGCTGGGTTTTGTGGCGGATTATTTTCATTGTGATGAGCATAGGAATAGCACCGCCGAATAAAGCTGTAAGCATGAGGAAGTTTTCGGGTATTCTTTTCATTCTCTTTTTAGCAGCTTTTTTGTCGTAAACGGTGATGACAACTGAAAAAGCACCTATTACAACATAAAGACATAAAAAGGGAAGCATTTGATCAAGTAATGAAGTGAAAATGGAAATGAGTTTATCCATAGAATATTACCGTAGTGGTTTTTAAACCGACCTTTCATTAATGAATATTATAATTATTCTAATACAATAATGATTTTGTGTCAATAAAAAGAAAGGAGAAAGAATGGATTTTAAAAAAACGGTTTATATAATTATATGTTTACTGGTTTTATGTGCTGTGTTATCGGGTTGCGGAAATAACGGTAATATAACTGAGCCTACAACTGAATCTCAAATAACAGTTGAAAATGAAATACGGGGAGTATGGTTAACCTGTTACGAGCTAAAATCAATGCTTCAAGACGGCAATGAAGCTGCTTTCAGGGCAGAGGTCGAACAGATGATGAACGAGTGCAAAAAACAAGGTATAAACACTGTTTTTGTTCAGGTAAGGCCTTTTGCCGATTCTGTATATCCGTCTGATATATTTCCGTTATCGGATTATGTTTTTTCGTCAACAGGCAGTAAACCTGAATATGATGTGCTGTCTGTATTTATTCAGCTTGCAGGTGAAGTTGGTATTGATGTTCACGCATGGATTAATCCTTACCGTGTATCATATAAAACAAAACTGTCTCAGCTTAATGAAGATTGCATTGCTTTTCATGATGAGTATAAAAACGCTGTTATTTGTACGGATGTCGGCGTTTATCTTAATCCGTGTTTTGATGAAAGCCGTTTGCTCGTACTGAGCGGAATCAGAGAAATACTTGAAAATTATAACGTGAGCGGAATACATATAGATGATTATTTTTATCCTCTTACAGATGAAAGCTTTGATAAAAAACAATATGAAGCTTACTGTAAGCAAGGTGGTAAGCTTGAGCTTGCACAGTGGCGACGTGAAAACGTAAACAGCCTTGTCAGCTCAATATATTCTCTGGTACATTCTTACGGTGATGATATTGTTTTCAGCATAAGTCCTGCCGGTGATATTGAGAAGAATTATTCAGCTTATTATGCTGACGTTAAGCTCTGGATGAGAGAAAAGGGCTATGCGGATATCATAATTCCGCAGATATATTATGGTTTTGAACACGAGAGAATGCCGTTTGAAAATGTAGCTGAAAACTGGCTATCACTTGAAAGGACAGAAGGTGTTGATATATTGTGCGGACTTGCACTATATAAGCAAGGGAAAACAGATGAGCTTGCAGGTAAAGGGATTGATGAATGGATAAAAAACAGCAATATTATTGAGCGGCAGAAAAACTATGTTGATAATTCTTTGTACAATGGTTTCGTATTGTTTTCATATAAAAATCTTATTATATAGAGTGTGTAAAAATATGTTGTAAATGGTTCCTCTTTATGTTATACTCAATATGTATAACTATATACAAAGGGGAAAGAAAATGGAAGGAAATAAATCAAAGAAAGTAGGTATTGCGGTATGTATTGCCGTTATCGTTATAGGTATAGTTTCACTTGTAATTTACATTGGCGGATTCGGTACACATATCTCAAAGCTGTTTTCAAATGAACCTACTGCTTCAGACGAAACAACTGAAGAATTGCAGGACGTTTTTGTGTCCCATGCAGACGGCCCTGCTGATGGTATGAGTGCTGTCAGACTTGAAAAAGGCACTGATTTCAGTGATATTCAAAAGGCATATAATGCTGTCACTGATATTGCCGAATGGGGATTCAATACAGTTATTTTCAGCGAATGTGATTTTGCAGAGGCAGCACAGCTTGCTACTCATGCAAAGAACAGCGGACTTTTCAGTGTGTATCTTATTGACTCGGACACCGTGGTGAAATCAGGCGTTGCTGATAAAAATGCGGCTGCTTCCTTTGGAGGTATCGGTGTTGATTCTATACTTATCAAAGCGGCTGACGGTGCTACTCAGAACGAGGTTGCTCTTGTTGCACGTACTCTGCGTGAGATAGATGAATCACTCTATATAGGTGTTTTTGCTTCAGCTGCAAAAACATATTCGGCTGTTTGCCGGGCTGATGTGTTTGATTATAAATATATTGATATCACTGTTCCGACCTCAACTGTTCCGGGTGAATATGCCGTATTCCTGTCAGATTATTGTGACGGTACAACCGAAGATACGGTGTTTGGCATGCATACTGAACTAGTCGGTAATGCAGAAGGCTATAAAAAGCCTGACGAAATAATGAAGCAGTTTGAAGCAGTTACCCAGACCGTAGGCTCAGGTTATTCATTCTACCGTTATGATATACTTGCAAAAAATACCAACTCATTGCGTGATGCAATAACCGACTATATGAAAAACGGAATAATGAAGGACTATTTCAAGCAGCTTATTATGTCTTCACCGAAAAAGACTGTTTTTGAAACAAATCAGTCAAAAGTTTCATTTGTCGGTACGGGCGATATTTCAAAGCCTCTTACTGTAAACGGACAAGCTGTTCAACTTGTGGAAGACGGCTATTTCTCTCTCGAAAAGCAGCTCAAGCCCGGTGAAAATATATTTGTTTTTGACCATTGCGGTAAGCAGTATACTTATAAAATTACCTATAAAGTCAAGCTGATTGACTCGGTTTCTCCGAGCGGTACTGTTAACGCACCTGGTGGTGCAAGGCTTGATGTAGCTGTTGTTGCACACAAATCAGCAAGTGTTACGGCTAAACTCAGCGGTAATTCTATAAAACTTACCAAGTCGGATGATTACGGCGATGATATTGATGCAGGTTCAGACTACACGTACTTTGTAGGTTATTATACTCTTCCTGAGGCAGCGGCTGCTGACAGAAGTCTCGGAAAAATCAAGGTAACTGCGTCATATTCCGGCATTACGGAAACAAAAGAAGGTGCTTCGGTAACTGTAAACGCAAAGGTGGTTGTTCCGCCTGTTACGGTTCCTGTTACGTCAACACTTCCGAATACAACGGTTACTGAAACCATAGCTACGACAATTCCGGGGACGTCTTCAGGCAACACAGAGGCTGAATCTTCTGATACATCAACTGCTCCGGTAACTCAACCGCCCACACAGGCACCAACGACAAAACCATCTTCCGTACAGATTTTCAAGCAGCTGACACCTTATTCCAATAACGGTGTTGCCGGAAAATCTAAGATGATAGTTGTTAAAAACAATTATTCCGAAACACTTCCATCCACTACGATGAACGATGTTTCTGTACCTTATTTTACAGCTTTGCCCAAGGGCACTATAGATTATGTAACCGGTACAAGCTCTTATGACGGTATTAAGTATTATGTTTTGGCTTCCGGCAGACGCGTTTATCAGAAGGATGTTGAATATCTGGCTCAGGGTTATAATATGCCTTCTAACGAGCTTCGTACGGTAAGTGTTTCAAAGAGTAGTGACGAAACAAAAATTACCTTTACAATGAAGTGGAAGGTACCGTTTAACGTGCAGGAGAAGCCGCAATCATTTTATGAACAGACCGCTGGCAGACCATACAGCGTTAAAAGCTTTACTGCAGAATATGTTGATATTGTTTTCTACTATACACCGTCCACAGATTCCGCACCGACAATCAATACGTCTGTAATTGCGAGAACACAGTGGATTAAAAATAGTGACGGATCGAGTACACTTCGTTTGTTTCTTAAGAAAAAAGGCGGATTTTACGGTATAAAGTATTATTATAACAACGACGGTACACTGACATTCTCTATTAAAGAACGTCCTTCTACGTCTATCAGCGGCAAAATTATTATGCTTGATCCCGGTCATGGCGGAAACGACCCCGGTGCAATAGGTGCAGCTGTTATCGGTGGTAAAAATGTCCACGAAGCAACAATCAATATGGCGATTGCAAACAAGGTAAAGGCGAAGCTTGAATCGCTCGGTGCTACGGTAATTCTTACACGTAACTCTTCAAGTCAGACTTCCAGCCTTGAACAGCGTGCAGCACTTTGCCGTGCAAACAACCCTGATGTTTTTGTCGCTATACATTGCGATGCTTCCGAGACGTCGTCTTCTGTTTCAGGTAATACGACTTACTACTATAAAAGCTACTCTTATCCGCTTGCTCATTATCTGAGTACAAGCATTGTATCTGCATACAAAAACGAGATATATGCTTCAAATTCAGCTATGGCAGGAAAGGTTGACAGAGGCTGTAAATTTAAAGGTTTTAAAGTTACCAGAGTAGAAGAATGCCCGAGTGTGCTTATAGAATACGGCTTTGTAACCAACGTTACTGAGTGTAATGCACTTGCAAATGATAAAAATCAGAATGCACTTGCTCAGGCAACTGTAAACGGTCTTGTAAACTATTTCAAAAACAGCTGATTATCGGTTTTTGGAGTCTGCCGAAAATAGTTTTCCTTTAATGAAAAATGAAAGCAGCATTGCAGGAAAGCTGATGAAAAACCAGATTAATGAAAACAGCGGGCATATCTGACCGAGGATGTGCCCCGGCTGTTGAGAATAATCCCATACGTTCATATGAAATTTTCTGTTGACAATACAGCCTACTATAAATTCAAGCGCGGTTATGATTATGCATCCGGACAGGCACCTTAAAGCGAGGCTTCTGGTTTTCATTTTTATGTTTGTTATATAAATCAGCAGATATGCAAGACCTCCGGTAAGTGCCATAGTCCAATGTGTGAAACCGCGGAATGCGACTTCTATCAGGCTGTAAAGTACAGCTCCGAGCATATACACAAAAGTGTATTCTTTAAACTTTTTCAAAAATAATCACCAACTGTATTATATTTGCTTTTCGGGAGGAAAAAATATGCAGAATAAAATCGGCTCTGCTCATAAACTTCTTGACTCTGAAGGTAAACTTATGGAAGTCGGATGGGCTGATACTGCTTTGCTTGATTATGAGCCGCGAAGCATTAAGCTCAACCGTATGAATATGAGAGAGTGGGACAGATATATTGTTGTCAGTGCAAGCGGTGAATATGCACTGTCGATGTGGCTTGCTGATAAAAGATCAACAGGCATTGTAAGTGCCTGCTTTTATGATTTGAAAAACAACAAGCAGTATGATTGTTTCCTTCCGGTTATTCTTCCCGGAGCAAAAATAAGCATGCCGCGTTCTGTTGAAAGCGGAAGTGTAGTTTATAAAGACAGCTTTTGTGAATATATGCATCTTCTTACTGAAGGGGACAGACATCTGTACTGCAAATATTCTCACGTTTTCGGCAGTGACATTGAAGTTAATATCCATCTCGGATACAAAAGCGGAGACAGTACGGTTGCTGTTGTGTCACCTTGTTCGTGTGATAGTACGCAGTTCTGCTATAATGTTAAACAGGCTTGTATGCCTGTAAACGGATATGTTACTGTTAATTCTGAGCGTTACGAGTTTAATTCAGAAAATGATTTTGCTGTGCTTGATTGGGGCAGAGGAGTCTGGACAGCTCAGGATACAAAACGTGTCTGGTGCACGGGCTGCGGAGATGCAAACGGCAGCAGATTCGGTTTTAATATCGGTTACGGTTTTGGCGATATGTCGCAGGCAAGTGAGAACGCAGTGTTTGTTGACGGTGTTTGCCATAAGACAGGCAGGGTGTTTATTGATATCCCTATGGAAAACAGAAATGAAAAATGGTCAGTTCGTTCCGATGACAAACGCTTTGAAGTTACGATTACTCCTGTAAGTAACAGAGATTCAAAGCATATAGTAGGACTCAAAACATTTAATGAAAGAATAATGTTTGGTCGTATGAGCGGCACAGTTGTTCTTGACAGCGGTGAAAGTATAAATGTCAATGAAATACCTTGTTTCTTTGAAGAGTCGGTGAATAAATATTAAGTTATGAACAATAAGATTAAAAAACAGAAAACTACATTATTGAAAAGCCCTGTGCTTTCAGCAGTTGTTGTGGTGGCTACGATTATTCTTGCGCTGAATTTTTTGTTAATTATCGGCTTGTATTGTGTTATGGTTTCACCAAAATACGATATTTATTCACGCTCTACGATAGCATCTATGGGTGTTGTATGCGGTTTAAATGTAGTTGTTTTTGCATTACTTCTTATACTCAAAAAACACTATGAACGCAGAGTTTATAATAATATTATTATTCCGCTCCGACAAATTGAAAAACATATTGAAATGCTCGTTGAGGGCGATTATGATTTTCCGATTAAACATATAAGCGATGATGAAATTGGTGAGCTTTTTCAGGCTATTGAAGACGTGCGTATAAAGCTTAAGGATTACCGTGCACAGGAATTGCTTAATCTTGCTCAGAAAAGAGTACATATAAGCGGTCTTATGCACGATATAGCTACACCGGTTACACGTATCAACGGTTATGCTTCAATGGTTACAGACGGAATAGTTACTGATGTTGAGGAGATAAAGCGTTTTGCCTCTATGATACTGCAGAGTACGGAAGATATTAATCTTATGCTCAAAAGTATTTCATATATTGAGCAATACAACAAAACTGATATAGTTGTTAATAAGCAGGCTGTTGATCTTGCGGAGGTTCTGGAAAGATATATTCACGACCTGAGCCTTGAACTCAGTTTGCAGGACGTAGATATTTCTTTTAATAATTTATGCAGAAAAAATGCTGTGTGTTGTATTGATATAAAGAGATGTAAGCGTGTGCTTCATAATCTTATTAACAACTCAATCAAATATAAAAAAGAAGAGGAACGTTGCAGAATAGCTATAAAACTTGAAGATAACCCGGATGGCAGGATACTCTGCTCTGTTTCGGATAACGGTATTGGTGTTGAACCGGGTACAGAGGAAATGCTGTTTGAAATGTTTTACCGTGGTGACAGAGTGAGGAGAAATGCAAACGAAGGTAACGGATTGGGATTGTTCCTTTGCAAGCAAATTCTCCTTTCTAACGACGCGGAGATAAGTGCTGAAAATAACGGCAATGGTCTGACGGTAAAAATATTATTCCGTCGAAGTGATGAAATACCTGTAAGATGGTATAAATAGGAGATACAATATGAAAAATAGATTACTTATCGTTGAGGATGACAGTCTGATTGCACAGCTTGAAAAAGACTATTTATCTGCAAACGGTTACGATATTAACGTATGTAGTGACGGTTTGAGCGGTCTTGAAGAAGCTGTTAATAATGAATACAGCCTTATTATTCTTGACGTTATGCTACCCGGTATGAATGGCTTTGAAGTTTGTCGTAAGCTTCGTGAGAAGAAGGATACACCGATTTTGTTTGTTACGGCAAAACAAGAGGCTGATGATATTGTTGAAGGTCTTTCACTCGGTGCAGATGATTATATTACCAAACCCTTTAATTTCAAAGAGCTGCTTGCACGTGTTGAGACACGTATTGCGAGATTCAACAGCTTGGTCGGAAGAAAAGAAAATGAGCTTGAAATTATAGAGAGCGGATGTATAAAACTTTGTAAAAGTTCGCGCAGAGTTTTTGTTGAAGATATTGAGACTACGATGACAAATAAGGAGTTTGATCTTCTCTGGTATCTTGCTTCAAATCCCAATGTTGTGTTCAGTAAGGATGAGCTCTTCAATGAGATATGGGGATACGATTCTATGGGTGAAACGTCAACCGTAACTGTGCACATAAACAGAATCCGTGATAAAATTGATAAAAACTCCTCAGGTATTCAACACATTGAGACAATCTGGGGTACTGGTTATAGGTTTATAAGTTGAATTATTAATAAATTGTTCAGGAGATAAGTTAAGTTGAAAAATACGATTAAAAGTTTTATTTCTATTGTTCTTTGCGTTGCTTTATTTACAGTTTGTTTCGGTTGTTCAGGTAAGGTTAACAGCAAAAGTATTTCATTGACACAGGATAAAATTTACCCTGAAAATATTGATTATTCAATGCATTATTGTAACGTTGATACATTGAAAGAAATTGATGCTTCCGGCCTCATTACACTGCTGTATGATGAAGTCAGCAGTGCTGTCGGAGTGCGAGTTTCTAACAGTAACGAAAGCAAACTCTGGTCAGCGTTGCCTCAGCTTTCTGAAACAGGTGATATTTCTGAGGAGGCTGACATAGTTTCTCTTGAGATTATACACGACGGTAAAATTTACTGCCTCAATTCTCAGGATAACTGCGTGAAGTTCGGGGGAGTGTATACAGGTATAACCGATAACGGTTTTGAGGTTACATATCTGATAACGGATAACGGTGATTGGCTGAAAAACATTGATCTTGGTGCTACAGATGAAACGTATTCTTCTGCGGCTGAAGGAAATATTCTGTTTAAAGCAGTTGCTACTTACTATCTCAAAGATGGTTGTTTTTACGCTGATATTGATTGGCTGAACCTCGGCGATAAAGATGACGTTCTTCTGAATATCGGATTCCTTGAATATTTCGGTGCGGATAAAACAGCTGTTGAGGGAGATTACATACTTGTGCCTGACGGAAGCGGTGCACTTATAAATACAGCTTCTTCAGAAGATGTAGATCCGATTGATATTGCGGTATACGGCAATGATATTTCCGGTAGCAGTGCAATGAAAAGTATAGTTGCGGCTTACGGTATGAAATGTGGAAACGATGCTTTTGCTGCTGTTATAGAAAACGGTGATGCTGTTGCGAGAATAACTGCAAACAAAGCACGGAATGACAGCGATTATAACCGTGTTGGTCCTGCTTTTACCGTCTCACCAAGTATGATTGACGGTGAAAAAATGCATTATTCTGAATTTGCTTACAGTGAGGGTGCAACTGTTTGTTTCAGATTTTTAAGCGGTGCGAATGCAACGTATGCAGGTATGGCGGCTGCTTGCCGTGAACAGCTTATAAGAAACCATACTCTTTCTACCCGAAGTGTTGAGCTTACGGAGTATATGCCGATACTTGTCAATGTTGTGGGCTCGGCTGCACATGACAGTTTTATTGCTTTTGATAAAAAGCTTACGGATTTTAACGAAGCAAATGATATACTGGGACGCTTGAAATCCAAAGGTATCAACAACGTATATCTCAGATATACTGGTGCACTCAGCGGCGGTCTTGATGAAAGAATTGCCCGTGAGGCTGCTCCGCTGTCTTCTCTTGGCGGAATGTCAGGTGTAGAGGAGCTTGACAGTTATGCCGCAAGTATGAATTTCAACGTTTTTTATGATGTTGCTCTTATTAGTGATACGGATTCAGATTCATCGTCACTTCGTTCAGTTGACGGTAAAAAACTGAAAGTGAATACCAGCGATGTGTTTACTTCTTTTGGTTTTCCTGCTAAAAACAGTGAGCGATATTTACTTAAGCTTTCATCGCTTGAAAATACTGTTCTTGACGTGCTTGAGCGTTTTGATTCACTGGATTCAACAGGCTACTGCATTACCGATGCCGGTATGCTTGCTTATACTGATGTTGCCGGCGAAATCAGCAGACAGACATCTGTTAAAACTGTTGGCGAAAAAATTGCACCTCTGTCAACAAGCAGCCGTGTAATGGTTAAGGGTGGCAATTTCTATTCGCTGAAAAATGCAGATGTAATATCGGAAATGCCGATGAAGTGCTCGCGGACAGAGTCGGAATCATATACTTCGGTGCCTTTTATTCAGATAATTCTTCATGGTATTGTTGAATTCTCATATGACGGTATAAATATGTCTTCAGACAGCAAAAATGCGGTTTTACGTTGTGTTGAGTACGGTGCAATTCCCGGTTATGTATTGACTAACGACGTTTATGAAGATGACGAAAAATATACTTCAGTGTTTATTGTCGATAACTGGCTTAACTCTATGTACGATGCAAGTTTTTCTGTGGGTGAAGTATTGAATGATCTTCGTGGTTCACGAATAACAAACCATTATGCTGTTTCAGACGGTGTTTACTGTACGGAATATGAATCTACGACAAGAGTGTACGTTAACTATACTGATGTGCCGGTTACGGTTAGCGGTATTACTGTCGAACCTATGAGTTTCTTCCGTGTTAACTGATAAATCTGTTGTATTTTTTAAATTAATTTGAATTTTATAAATTAACTCTTTACTTATAAGACTTTATAAAGTAAAATAATATAGATAAAGATTATTTGAAAGGGTGAGCAAAAATGAGCACTGTATATAATAGAATTTTGCTTAAAGTAAGCGGCGAAGTACTGGCAGGCGAAAAAGGTCACGGTATCGATAACGATATGACAATGTCCGTTTGCCGTGTTATCAAAGAATGCTGCGAGCTTGGCGTGCAGGTTGGTGTCGTTGTAGGCGGCGGCAATTTCTGGAGAGGCCGTTCAAGCGAGAATATGGACAGAACGCATGCTGACCATATCGGTATGCTTGCAACAATTATGAATTCACTTGCTTTAGGTGATGCACTTTCGCAGCTTGGTGTTGATGCAAGGGTTCAGACTTCTCTTCAGATTCCTCAGATTTGCGAAACATATAACAAAGATGCTGCAGTCAGACATCTTGAAAAGGGCAGAGTAGTTATTTTCGGTGGCGGTACAGGTTGTCCTTTCTTTTCAACCGATACAACAGCAGCACTTCGTGCAGCAGAAATTGGTGCAGAGGTTTACTTCAAGGCTACCAACGTTGACGGTGTTTATGACAAAGACCCCAACAAGTTTGATGACGCTGTCAAGTATGATGAGCTTACTCATACCGAAGTTCTTGCAAAAGGTCTTAAGGTTATGGACAGTACAGCTTCATCCCTTTGCCGTGAGAACGGTATTGCGATTCTTGTATTTAATCTCAATGATCCCGAAAATGTATTAAAAGCCGTTAAAGGCGAAAAAATAGGCACAATTGTAAAAGAATAAAAAGGAGAAATTACCATGAAAACAGTATACAGCTTTGCAGATGAAAAAATGACCAAGACAATCAACGCACTCAAGAGCGAGTATGCATCAATCAGAGCAGGCAGAGCATCTGCTGCAGTTCTTGATAAAATCAGAGTTGACTATTACGGCACACCTACTCCCGTAAACCAGCTTGCTGCAATTTCAGTAGCTGAGGCAAGAATTCTTACAATTCAGCCCTGGGATAAGAGCTGCCTTTCATCAATCGAAAAAGCTATCCAGACATCAGACCTCGGTATCAATCCTCAGAATGACGGTAGCGTTATCCGTCTTACATTCCCGCCTCTTACTGAAGACAGACGTAAGGAGATTGTTAAGACAATCCGTGCAACTTCCGAGGATTCAAAGGTAGCTATCCGTTCAATCCGCCGTGATTGTATGGATAAACTTAAGAAGATGGAAAAGGCTTCCGAAATCACAGAGGATGATCTTAAAGAAGGCGAGAAGCAGATTCAGGATAAGACTGATAAATACATCAAAGAGATCGAAGCAATTTCCGCTGATAAAGAAAAAGAGATTATGGAGATCTGAGTATGAGTCTCGTATTACCGGAGCATATTGGATTTATTATGGACGGTAACGGTCGTTGGGCAACAGCTCAAGGGCTTTCACGCTCCGAAGGTCATATTGCAGGCGCTAACACATTCCGCGAGATATGTGAATACGGTTGCGATCTTGGTATCAAAAG
>JAZSEX010000036.1:0-62762 GCA_045531935.1 Acutalibacteraceae bacterium
AATATCTTTAGTAAGTGGAGCTTTGCGTATTTGTAAATAAGATAAATACTCTATATTGTTAATTTTTGATATAGTTTTTTGAAAGAATTCTATTTCGTTTTTTGTATCAACATTTTTGTCTTCCCAAAAAGCCAAAACAAATTCCAAACTGGAACACATTAAAGAATGATATTCGGATTCGTTATTATAATTATCAATATTAAGCGATAAGAGATAAAAGTGATGGTGAATTGTTTCTGAACTTGGAATGTTTCCATTTAATGCGTAATCTATAGATTCCAGTAAAAATGCAACTTCTGTATTTTTGTAGTAATTATTAATCTTAGATAGCAAATCAGAAGTGTAAATATCAAAATTGGGATAAGTTGATCCGTCAGTGTATTCGATGAAAGGCTTAAGTTTACCATTTTTATAATTAGCACATAACAATTCTAACAAATAGGTTTCTTCCCATGTGCTTACTTCATCTCGATTAAAAGAATTGTTAAATGAAAAAGCATTTGGGTTATGGCATAAATCCAATAATACCTCACTAACCTTTTCGCATGAGTGATATACACAGTTAATATTATCTTCAAAGATGGTTCTCTGTTTGGTGAAATCCAATTCTATTTGTTCGATAATGCTAATAATATTTTCGCTTTCGCTTATAAAATCGGTGATGTCTATGATTTCAAAAATGTTGTAACTATCAAATATTTCCTTATGAATATAATATTTTGCTTCTGAACTTTGATTAATGATTTTGGCGGACAGAACAAAAAGTGTAAGCATTCTCAGAAAATCATTATCAAGAATTAATTCTTCAAGGCTTATTTTACTCAAGTAAAATTGTGATATTTGATTTATATTTTTCAACCATTTTTTGTTTATATTAAGATTATCAACAAGTTCGTTGATTCTGTTTAAATGTTCAAATACAGTCCTGATTTCAACGAATTTTCCATTGAAATCTTCAAAATGGCTAATTTCTAAATCAACATCAAAATTTTCTTCTATATAATCAATTAGCCAGTCCCACTCAGTATTTTTACTTAAGAGATTTTCTACGTACTTAACTTGTATTTCATGATCAAAGTAGTTTTTTGACATATCATTTACCTCTTTATATTATATATAACCATTCATATATCATTTGTTTTCTGCTGTTTCAAAATCAAATTATTCATCTTTTTCATTGCCGCAACGGAAAGATGCATCTGTTCTGCATAAGCGGTAAGCTTATCAATATTTTTATCCGGGTCGTTTAAATATTTTTTGGATATTAATTCAAGTAGTTCATTGGGAGTTTTGGTGTGATGTTTGAACCAATCGCATACTGTTCTTTCTTTATCGTATACAGGTATTCCGTCGCAATAAGTTTTTCCGAGCTGATGAATCGAATCGTTCACATAATAATATCTGGCATCTATATCCTGAATTTTACGCTTTGACGGCGAGAGGCTTCTTGGTACCGAAATTTCAAACTGGAAGTATTTGTCGGGTAAATATTTATGTAAACAAAGTGCACTTATCATACAGTATATCGCTTCGGGAACAGTAGCAATAACCCAGTGTAAATCGCTTGTTTCCCAATAATCAGTTGTGACGGATCTATAAATTCCTCTTTTTTCTCGGATTATTTCTTCATTTGCAACCATTCTGCTGAGTTCATATCCTTTGAAACCAATCTCTTTTAGCATAGTCGTTGTAGCGATTTTACCGTTGTGCAGCATTAAGTTTTCCATTTTTCTCTTTTTTTCTTGATTATTCCGATTGATTTTTATCACCTCACCCTTTGTGTTTCCAAAAATATTATACTCCTATTAATGGAAAAGTCAAATTCTGTGTACTTCTGTTAGCAAGCGCAAAAAATCAAAAATCATAATAAATGCCGATAATCGTTGATATATCAACGGTTGTCGGTATTTTGTTGTATTTAATCCTTTTTATGTTGAGGTACCTGCTATTACGACATATTTTAAGTGATTAATGAAAGACGTTTTGGAGTAAGAATCACAGCGCAAGTGATTCTCAAAAATCCCGATTTAATTCAACTGTCAGGGATAGAAATTGCGAAGGCGGTTGAATGAAATAAATCAAGAAGGCAATCAAAGCGGTATGCACTTTCGGTCCGAGCATATCAAACGGAACCAAATAACCTCATAAAGGACACGGTGTCATTGAGGTGTGCAGCAAAAGTGTGCTGCGTTCGTTTGTGGAAAAAGTGCGTACCCCATGTAATCCGAACAGCTTGTGTATATGCAAGGGTGTTCGGATTAGCAGTGAGAATGTCAGCGAAAACATTGCCTGTACAGGTGCTTTGTTTGAGCTGACACTTCTCACAGACACGGCAGCTTTTCGAAAGAAAAGAGCCGGTCTTACTAACGGTTATTCAGGTTATTAACCGGAATAACCAGTTAGTAGGGCGAATGAACGGTTTCCGTATATACGGAATTCGTTTTGGCGTTATGGTTTGCATCGACCTTAACGGATGGCTTGCTCAGAAAAGCCATCGCTTCCGGATGAAGCCCCCGAACAGTTTAACACTAATTATTTAGTGGGCGTTTTGGTAAAGTGACGTTGCTATGCAGAACACTTTCCGAATACTAAAGAAAGGAGAAAAGGCCTTGAGTAAGAAAAAGAAACATTACAAGCAGAGCATTTCAGGCAAGCTCAGAAACGATGCTGCACAGCATTTCAAGCAGTATGAAAACAATGTAACAAGGGCGGCATACATAAAGAACTATGACAAATTCATCAAGTTCTGCCGTGAGCAGTACGACTGCAAAACAAAAGAAGAGTGTGCCGATCATATTGAAGATTACATTGAGTACCTGAAAGAAAAAGAACATACCGCAAGCACGATTCATACATATATGGCTCCTGTTGGACTCTACCACGGGATTCCACTTAATGTTTTGAATCTACCTAAAAGATATGCAGCAGAAAACACACGTTCCAGAAAAGAGCGTAAACATTACCGTTCGGACGGCGATGAAAACAACCCGAGATATTCAAGAACAGTCGAGTTGCAGAGATGCATCGGAATACGCAGAAACGAACTGAAGAACCTTCGCGGCAGCGACCTGAAGGTGGATGAATGCGGCTATTTGTGTGTCGTGGTCCGCAGGGGTAAGGGTGGCAAGGAAACCTATCAGCGCATCTTACCCGATGACATTGAAACAGTAAAGCCGTTTTTTGACGGCACGGATAACAAAGTGTTTTCTGCACAGGAAATGAACAACAGCATCGATTACCACCATATGAGAGCCGAACAGGCTGTCAGAGCATACAACTACTATCTTGACAGAATCAACAACGAACCCGGATATCGCAAACAGCTTGAGGATGAGATTATAAAACGTTGGAACGAAAAGTGCATTGATAAAAAGACGAAGAAGCCCAAACATCTGGATAAGAACGAAATCCGTGGCAATTATTTTGTTCGCGGTAAAAACAAGAAGCTTGCACTTGAAAAAGGACTGCCGATTGTCTATGACAGATTGTCGCTTATGGCAGTTTCGATCTATCACTTGTCTCATTGGAGACTCGACGTAACCGTTTCAAACTATATGTTGGCGGTGTAACTACCGCCACACTGAGGATAACGGGAAAGATTTGACGCTACCCATTTTATTTTAAATTCTCAGGATGAACACGAATATAACTCACTATGAGTTCAGTATAGAAAATCCTCAAAAAATATCTGTCAATATATGACAGAAGAAAGGAGTAATGTCCATGTCGAAATTTCCGGCTGCTGATAATGCTGTCGGAGAGGTTGAGAATGAATACAAATATGATACCAGTAAAATTCCTAATTACGTTATTAAAGATCTGGCATGCTTTTTTATGTCAGATATAATTGCTTTCTACGAAAGCAAAGAAGGAAAAGAAGAATATGAAAATTGGGAAAAGAATAATAAATAATCTCTCAACAAAATAAGCTGCTTCGTCCTATAGGAACGGAGCAGCTTGTTTATATGATTAATGTTAATCCGAAAAATGGTCCTAACCATGACACTATAAAGAAATTCACAATAAAACTTTAATTATTTTCAGAAGTGAATGATAATATTTTTTCCCTATTTAATCCATGAAGATTTATAATGTTTTCATATTTTTCAATATTATCATTTGTTATTTTTCTAAAACTTAAACCTACACAAACAGCTAACATTTTTTCCTTATCCCATTTTGCTATGTCTTTTTCTTCAAAAAACTGCGAAAACAACTTCTTTTGTTTTCCGACTTTGGATAAAACGTTATGACAATATACATATAGCAAATACTCTTTGAAATGTGTCATACCGTATCTGGTAGTCTTGGCATAATAATTTTTAAGTGATGAGAAAAATATTGTACTATATACTAACTCGAAAATTTTACGTCTGATAACACACTCATCATAGCCATTAATAATGGCTATATTTCTTATTAATTGCATCTCTAATGTGGAATATCCTCTGACTATTATGCTTTTTCTTACGAATGATGCACCACCTGTAATCGTTTCTTTTGGTGTTTTGTTTTTTAACAATTCACGTAATTGTTCTATTTTTATTTTAAAAAATTGAAATGATAAAAAGTTATATGTTCCTTCTCTATCAAAGTAAGTGCGATCTTCAATAATAGTTAAAATATCCAGTCTGTTTTTTAATTCTTCATCATATTGTATATTATAAAATTTATCCTTATCCATTATTTCAAATATATCTGTAAATGATTTGAATTCAAATTTCCTTTTAGATATCTGATGCAATGCAAAAGCAAATAGAGCAATTGAAAGACACAAAAAAGATGTGCTTAACACTCCTTGGGTTATGTGCGAAATATGCAAAAAAATAAAACATATTATTATAGAAGCGAAATGATATATGAAAAAGATTTGATAAAAATAATCCATTAATTTATATCTGAATTTTAATAATAGCTCCATCTTCATTTTATCCAAAGAAAAGTATTCCATAAAAACAAACAGCAATCCAAATGATAGGGGCAACATAAAAATCATTCTCATTGTTCCAAAAACGCTTACTGCAAACATTAACAAATAATATAATATTACTCTCTGATATTCTTTTAAGTGACTGATGTTAAAAATAGTAAATCCAGCAATTACAAATATAACAAATAAATTGTTGGCATAGAGTATTTCCATAATTACGCGTCCTTTTTTGTCGTTTTTTATATTATATCACTTATTTGAGACGATAACAATGATTATGTGTCACATGAATATATCTTAAAAAACTGTCACTTTGAGAACTGGTAGCTTGATGTTATGATTTTTTATTGTCAATATAAAACAAAAGGAGCATCACTTTGATAGTAGTGACAAAAGTGATGCTCGCATTATATAGAAACTATATGCAAACAAAAAATCCGAACGTGTCACCTGAAATGACAAAGTTCGGATTATTTGTGTTTGGTGGGCAGGGGTGGATTCGAACCACCGAAGTCGTCGACGGCAGATTTACAGTCTGCTCCCTTTGGCCACTCGGGAACCTACCCATATTGACTTTTCTCAATAAAAAAGCGTTGGAGCTGGTGGACGGACTCGAACCCCCGACCTGCTGATTACAAATCAGCTGCTCTACCAACTGAGCTACACCAGCGAACTTAACGCTCGACTAATATACCACGAATGGACGAATAAGTCAAGAGTATTTTTCAAAAAAACTCAATTTTTTTTATTTTTATTTTAATTTACTATAAAAAGAATATATTCGGATGCTTTTAAGTTGAAAATTTAGCCTTATTTTGCTAAAATGATATAAGATTTATATTTAAAGGGGTAATAAAATGCTGTGTGAAAAATGGATATGGTTGCCTGAAGATAAATATCCTGACAGGCAGTGCTGCTGTTACAGCGACCTTGAAGAGGACAAGAGCGGTGTTTTTACCGTTGCGGAGTTTAAAAGGGAATACGCTTACGGCAAAAAAATCGACTCTGTAAAGTTGAGGTTCAGTGCTGACACAGCGTTTCAGTTATATATAAACGGTGATTTTTATGCTACGGGTCCTGCTTCAGTCGGCGGTGATTTTCTCAGCAACGAAAAGCCGAGAAACTATTACTATGCTTATGAGACAGAGTTCAATCCCGATTCCGACGTGCTTGAGTTTTTTGCGAGAGTAAGGATGAAGCCTGACAGAGGCTTTGAATTTTCTAAGGGTCACGGCGGATTTATGCTTGCCGCAGAAATCAGATTTACCGACGGCACAAAGACCGTAATCAATACCGACAGCTCGTGGCTTGTAAGGCTTAACGGCTCGTATACCGCTTCACGCAGTTTTGATTCGGCAGTTTTGCCTGACGAATATGTAAATGCCGAGGAGATATTTAA
Source organism: Acutalibacteraceae bacterium (assembly GCA_045531935.1). Lineage (GTDB taxonomy): Bacteria > Bacillota > Clostridia > Oscillospirales > Acutalibacteraceae > UBA8612. The sequence goes on from JAZSEX010000036.1 coordinate 6,330, forward strand.
TCTCTGGCATACTGAAACTGCTCCTATTCCCGTTTGCACCGAAAGCAAGATGAGCACAAAAATTACACTTGCTCCCGGTGAAAAGAAAACGGTTACCTTTGAACTTGACAAAATATACGCAGGCTTTGTCTGGGCAAAGGCTGATGCGCCCGTAAAAGCTGAAATTACCTGCTGTGAGACCGATGAAAGCGGCTCGAAGGAATCTATTGCTTTTGCAGACGAAGGTGAATACAGGGGCTTTTATATGCACAGTGCAGGCAGACTGATTGCTGAGCTTGAATGCGGCAACAGTGACTGTGAGTTAGAACTCGGTTTTATTGCAAGCTGTTATCCCGTTGAAAAAGAAGCCGTTACATCGACAAGTGATGCAGATCTCAACCGGGTGCTCGACACCTGCCGCCATACCCTTAAAATTTGTCGGCAGACGCTTCACCTTGACAGCCCGAAACACTGCGAGCCGCTTGCCTGTACGGGTGACTACTATATTGAAACGCTGATGACCGCTTTTTCATTCGGTGATATGCGTCTTGCAGAGTTTGATTTGCTCCGTACAGCAGAGCTTATACGCAATAACGGCGGCAGAATGTTTCATACAACATACAGCCTTATATGGGTGAGGATGCTGCTTGACGTTTACAAATTTACCGGCAATAAAGAGTTGCTCGCAAAATGCGAAGATGCACTTATTATGCTGCTAGGTCTGTTTGAAACCTATATCGGTAAAACTCAGCTTATCGAAACGCCGCCTGACTTTATGTTTGTCGACTGGATTTATATTGATGAAATATCAATGCACCATCCGCCGAAGGCACTCGGTCAGACCTGCCTTAATCTTTACTATTTTGCGGCACTCGGTGCGGCGGCTGAGATTTATTCAATCCTTTGTGAAACAGCTATGGCAGAAGACTGCCTTGCTAAGAGAAAAGTTTTGCAGACAGCGGTTAATTCACAGCTGTTTGACAAAGAGAAAGGTATGTACTTTGAAGGTCTCAACACACCGAGCGAGGTTGATTTCAGCAACTGGAAATGGATGGTTGCAAACGTTGAGAAGAGGTATTATCTCAAACAATCAAATATTCTTGCCGCTTATGTCGGAATATGCGACACAGACACGGCAAGAAGCATTATACATAAAATCATGAGTGATGAAATACCGGGCGGTTATCAGCCGTATTTTGCTCACTATCTGCTCGAGGCAATTTACTCAAACGGTCTGCGTGATGAGTACACTCTCAAGGTGCTTGAGCGTTGGAAGGCTCCCGTTGCCGAATGCCCGAAAGGCTTGGTAGAGGGATTTATCGCTCCCGAGCCGACGTACAGCTTTGACCACTCTCACGCTTGGGGCGGTACTCCGCTCTGGTCACTGCCCAAGGCTCTGACGGGCTTTGAGATGATTAAACCTGCATTTAAAGAGGTTGAGTTTTCACCCAGCTTGCTCGGTCTTGAGCACGCAAGGGTAGAGCTGCCGACACCGTACGGTGATATAACGGTTGAAATGAAAGAGGGCAGTGAGCCCATAATAACATCACCCGAAGAAATTACTATCAGGAGAAAATAATGGAAGTTTTACAGTGGATATTTGCGGTTTTTGCTGTTTTAGCCGCATTTGACAGAATAATCGGCAACAAGCTCAAGCTTGGCGAAGAGTTTGAAAAAGGTATTGTAGCTTCCGGCACGCTCTCACTTGCGATGGTTGGTATGATTTGTATTGCACCGTCAGTTGCGAAACTGTTAGAGCCGGTTTTTGCACCCGTGTCAGCAGCTACCGGTATTGATATGTCGTTTATCGGTAGTTTTATTGCAAACGATATGGGCGGTGCGGCAATCTCGTCAGCACTTGCGGGTGACGAAACCCTTGGCGGTTTCAACGGTCTTGTTGTTGCCTCTATGCTTGGTGCAACGGTTTGCTTTACCGTGCCCGTCGCACTTAAAATGATAAAAAAAGAATACCATAAGGATGTGCTCAGCGGTATCCTCTGCGGTATTGCGACAATGCCGATAGGTTGTATTGTGTCGGGTCTTATGCTCGGTGTCGGTTTTGGTAAGCTTATGCTCAATCTCCTGCCTGTGCTCATTGTTGCGGTTATAACCTGCATCGGTCTTGTTCTGAAACCTGACCTTTGCCGTAAGATTTTCGGACTTATCGGCAGCTTTGTTATGGTTGTGATTACGGTCGGTCTTGCTGCAGGTATTTTCAGCCACCTTACGGGTAAGACTCTTATTCCTTATATGAGCCCTGTTAAAGATGCATTTGCAATCGTTGCAGATGTTGCGATTATTCTTGCAGGTGTGTTCCCGCTGATTAAGGTTATATCAATGATTTTCGGTAAGATCTTTGCCGCTGCAGGCAAGAAAATCGGTGTTGACGAAACATCTGTGCTCGGTCTTATATCTTCGCTTGCAAACAGCATACCTACTTTTGAAATGGCAGAAAAAATGAACGCTAAGGGCAGAATGATGAATATGGCTTTTGCGGTTTCTGCTTCGTTTGTTTTCGGCGATCACCTTGCTTTTACAATGTCGTTTGATAAACGTTTCCTTTGGGCTGTTATCGCAGGTAAGCTGATAAGCGGTGTTTGCGCAGTAGTTGCGGCAGTGTTTATGTATAAGCTTACATATAAAAATCAAAATAAAAGAGGTGCACTACAATGAAAAAATTTGTTAAATTCACGGCTGTTGTGCTTGCTGTTACTATTGTTGCGGTAACTGCACTCAGCATTTACGGACATGGCGGTGAGGATTATTCCTTCAGCTACGGTGAATATTACAATGAAATAGCTGCGATGGAAAACGATTTTGAAGCAGCGATTGAGGTTGCAGAGCAGGCAGCTGTTTCGCCCGTAAATGTCGGTGCAACTTCGGCTCTCGGTTACGTTATTGTCACAGATTACGTTGCTAACGATGGTAAAACCGACGTTGCGGATGCTTTACAAGCGGTGATTGATGCAAATCCCAACCGCACTATTTATTTCCCCGACGGCATTTATCTTATCAGCAAGCCCATATGTACACCTGCAGACCCGAGAAAAAGCGTTGACCTTCAGCTTTCCAACTATGCTGTAATCCGTGCAACGGCTGATTGGACGAGTGATGAAGCGATGATTCGTCTGGGCGGTAAGGATGCGGCAAACGATACGCACACCGTTGGCAGTAATTATTCGTTGACAGGCGGAATAATTGACGGCTCGGGTGTTGCTAACGGTATCAGCATTGATTCGGGCAGAGAAACGATGGTTCAAAAGGTATCAATCAAGCATACACCTATGGGAATTCACGTCAAATACGGTGCAAACAGCTCTTCGTCTGATGCAGATATCAGCGATATAAATATTATAGGTACGGGCGGTACGGATTCTGTCGGAATTTTAGTTGAAGGCTTTGACAACACCTTTACTAATATCCGCATAGGTAATGTTTTCACGGGTGTTCATCTCAAATCCTGTGCAAATTCGCTTCGCAATATTCATCCGCTCTATTATTCGGATTATACCGATTATGAAAACAGCTGCGGATTTCTTGATGAGGCAGGTAACAATATCTACGATTTCTGCTACAGCGACCAGTTTTGTATTGCCTTCCGTATGGTCGGCACAATATCAAACGTATATGATAACTGCTTCTGCTTCTGGTATTCGGCGGCAGGCGGCAGAGAGATTGCATTTAAGACAGACGGCAAGTTCAACTCGGTTGTAACTAACTTCCGCACAGGATTCAGAGGTGACACGAAAAACTCTGTGCTTGTTGTCGGTGAGGCAGGCGGCTACGGTGTGTTTGATAATCTGCTTACGGGAAGTGTTTCTGATATTACACATAATTTGTATAAAAAAGAAGGACTTATATGGATGATCAGGAGTATATTTATCTGAGTAAAATGATGTGTTTTCAATGTTAATATATGAATAATATATACAGTGAAAAAGAAAAAAGAGCGGACTCTTGCGAGTTCGCTCTTTTTGTTGTGATTGAAATTAACTTACTTAAGCTCAACCTTTGCGCCGACTTCTTCAAGCTTAGCCTTGATTGCCTCAGCGTCTTCCTTGGAAGCAGCTTCCTTAACAGCCTTGGGAGCGCCGTCAACAACTGCCTTTGCCTCTGCAAGACCAAGACCTGTTACCTCACGGACAACCTTGATAACCTTGATCTTCTCAGCGCCAACCTCAGCAAGGATAACGTCGAACTCTGTCTTCTCTTCTGCTGCTGCAGCTGCCTCTGTGGGAGCTGCAACTGCAACTGCTGCTGCAGCGGATACGCCGAACTCTTCCTCAACAGCGTGTACAAGCTCGGAGAGCTCGAGAACTGTGAGGCCCTTAAGTGTTTCAATGATAGAAGTAATCTTCTCAGACATGGTTTTTAACCTCCGTTAACAAATTTAATAAATAGTTTTTTGTGTTGTTTTTTACAGATTAAGCTTCTGCGGGAGCTTCCTCAGCAGGAGCACCGCCCTGATCGACGATAGCCTGAATAGCACGTGCGAAAGCTGAGATGGGAGCATTGAAAGCGTTGCAAACTGTAGCAAGAAGGATCTCTCTGCTGGGAAGTTTTGCAAGGCTGTCAATCTTGTCGAGGCTGATGATCTCTTTATCGAGATAACCGCTCTTAACCTCGAAAGTCTTGCTTGTGCTTGCATACTTGGAAAGGATGCGAGCTGCTGCGACATAGTCGTCTGTGCTTGTTGCGAGAGCTGTTGTACCGTTGAGAACCTCCTCGGGGATAGCAATCTCAGCTTCCTGAGCTGCGAGCTTAAGAAGAGTATTCTTAACAACTGTGTACTTAACGTTAGCCTCTCTGAGTTCCTTACGGAGCTTTGTATCGTCAGCAACGGAAATACCGCTGTAGTTAACGATAACACCTGCACAAGAATTCTTAAGTTCTTCGGCGAGTGCAGCGACTGCCTGCTTCTTCTGTTCAAGAACTGCTGCGCTTGGCATTGTGGATTCACCTCCGAAAAAAATATAAATATCAAAAAAGCTCTGCCCACCGATATGGAGGACAGAGCTGTAAAAAACAACAGAAAAATTGTTTTGTTAGCTTCATCCTCGGCAGGTGGTATAAAACCTTTATGCAGTATAACTGCGCCTGCTGTCTTTGGAACAGCTTGACTATGATATCACATAGTCAACACTTTGTCAAGTGTTTTTTTAAATTAACCAACCTTTGTGGGGTTGATACGGATGCCGGGGCCCATTGTTGAAGCAACAACGCAGGAGCGGATATACTGACCCTTTGTTGCAGCGGGCTTAGCCTTGATAACAGCGTCGAGAAGTGTGTTGAAGTTCTCAGCAAGCTTCTCTGTGCCGAATGATGCCTTGCCGATGGGGCAGTGCATGATGTTTGTTTTGTCGAGTCTGTACTCGATCTTACCGGCCTTAGCTTCTTCAACAGCCTTAGCAACGTCGGGTGTAACAGTACCTGCCTTGGGGCTGGGCATAAGACCACGGGGACCAAGGACCTTACCGAGACGACCAACGAGACCCATCATGTTGGGAGCTGCGATACATACGTCGAAATCCATGAAGCCTTCGCCCTGGATTCTTGCAACGAGATCCTCTGCACCGACGATCTCTGCACCTGCTGCTGCAGCTGCGTCTGCGTCTGCACCCTTTGCGAATACAGCAACACGAACGCTCTTACCTGTACCGTTGGGGAGAACTACAGCACCTCTGACCTGCTGGTCAGCGTGACGTGAGTCAACACCGAGACGGATGTGTACTTCGACTGTTTCGTCGAACTTAGCTGTTGCTGACTTGATAGCGAGCTCAAGAGCCTCTTCGGGATCGTAGAGCTTTGCTCTGTCAACAAGCTTTGCACTTTCAATATACTTTTTACCGTGTTTCATTATTCAAACCTCCCGAGCATTAATCAACGACAGTGACGCCCATGCTGCGAGCTGTACCAGCTATCATGCTCATAGCTGTTTCGATTGTTGCAGCGTTAAGGTCGGGCATCTTCTGCTCGGCGATTTTTCTGATCTGTTCTGATGTGATTGTTGCAACCTTTGTCTTGTTCGGAACACCCGAACCGCTCTCGATGCCGCAAGCCTTCTTGATAAGAACAGCAGCGGGGGGAGTCTTGGTTACGAAGCTGAATGTGTGATCAGCGTAAACAGTGATAACGACAGGGATGATAAGACCCATATCGTTCTTTGTCCTCTCGTTGAACTCCTTGGTGAAAGACATGATGTTAAGACCATGCTGACCAAGTGCGGGACCAACGGGCGGAGCCGGTGTTGCTTTACCGGCGGGGATCTGCAGCTTTACAAAGCCGACTACCTTCTGAGCCATTAGTTTGCACCTCCAAAATTGTGGTTGAGCGGAGCACTAAGAAAGATTTTGCTCCTCCCACGGGACCGAAGCCCCATAACACGGGTAATAACCCGATATTACCGAAAATAAATTAATCTGTGACAGGCTCGACCTGATCAAGCTCAAGCTCGACAAGAGTCTCTCTGCCAAAGAATGCGGAAACTGTAACCTTGACCATATTGTTTTCAAGGTCAATCTCCTGAACTACGCCGCTGAAGCCGTCCATAATGCCGTCCATAATGTTGACTGTGTCGCCAACCTCATAGCTGACCTCGATGGAGCGTTTTTCAACGCCGAGTTTGAGAACTTCCTCTTCCTTAAGGGGAACAGGCTTGCTCTCGGGGCCGACAAAACCCGTAACACCACGGGTATTGCGGATAACATACCAGGTTTCATCACTCATCTTGGGCTGGTCATCCTCGTCGTAGTTAACGGCAAGCTTGACAAGCACGTAACCGGGGAAAAGCTTACGCTCAACCTCGTGAGTGCTCTGGTCCTCACGTATCTCTGTGACGATTTCTGTCGGAATGGATACATCGAGGATGCTTTCCTGCATACTGCGGTTTTCAACGATTTTACGGATACTGTCGGCTACTTTGTTTTCGTAGCCTGAATAGGTATGAATCGCATACCACTTTGCATCATCAGCCATTGTTATCCTCCAAGAAGCAGGTTGAATTTACTGTGCGACGGTTGTTGCTGCTGTAGTTGCGGCCTTTGTAGCGGCCTCAGTAACAGCTGCTGTAGTTGTTTCAGTCGCACCGATTTCAATACCGAGGAGAGCATTCATGCCCTCTGAAAGACCAAAGTCAACGAGCCAGATAGCTGCGCCGACGATAAGGACTACTGCAAGAACGATGCCTGTGTTCTTAAGAACTGTTTTGGCACTGGGCCAAACGATCTTCTTGTTTTCACCCTTGAGGTCTTTGAAGAACTTAGCGACAGCTTTTGCTGCACGGACGAATACGTTCGGCTTGCCGTCGTTCTTAGCGGACTTCTTCTTTGAGGCTTTTTCGGCATCGGCAGCCTTTTTTGCTGCCTCGGAGTTGTGGTCCTTTGCCATTGTCTTAACCTCCCGCTTATTTTGTTTCCTTGTGGAGAGTATGCTTCTTACAGAATCTGCAGTACTTGTTCATCTCCAGCTTTTCAGGTGTGTTCTTCTTGTTTTTCATTGTGTTGTAGTTGCGCTGTTTGCACTCAGTGCAGGAGAGAGTAACTTTTACTCTTGCGTCTCCGGCCATAATTCGGCACCTCCATTTTTTAAATTGCCTCCCTCAAAAGAAGGGTACAAAAAAATAACCCTCTTACAGAGGTACAGCGAGTATACCATAAATAAGAGGGTCAGGTCAAGCATTTTTTTATTTTTTTATCGGTTTTGGAATGTTGCACAATATGTTGTGTGTCAAGGGCTGAAGCCTCATACACAACTGTCAAAAAGTACATAAAAACATAATCAATTCATCAGATTATGATGTCATCGCCTTCTTCAGAGCCTACGTTGCCGAGGTCTGTAATGCTGCCGGAGATGTAAAGAAGTATACGCAGTGCATCTACGGAATTGATTTTGCCGTCGTAGGTTACGTCGGCACGCTTTATCTGTGTTGCGTTGAGCTTGTCTGTGCCTGAAGAAGCACGGAGCGTGAGAAGTGCATCTTCTGCAGTTACCTTTCCGTCAAGGTCAACGTCACCGGGAATATCGGACGCGGCGTTTGAAATGAAGCCTGCCGTAACGGCACACACAAGTAATATTGATATGAGAATACTTAAGCGTTTCATTGTGAGTATCTCCGTTCAGTTAGTTGTTTTACCTATTATATCACATTGTTTTACAAAAGGCTACAGTTATTTTTAATATCTGTATATTTTTTTATGTAATAAAAATTTATTAAAAACATATAAAAAATACACATAATAACTTGACACAAACGGCTAAAAGTTATAATATACATTATGTAGTGTGTAAATGTGGGTGTATATGCTTCTGCACCTATTTACAGTACTATTCACGGCGGAACACAAGCTGATATTTACCGTTTTCACCGTGACCTATGCTTTATAATCTTTTATTCATTTGTTTGAAAAATTTTTCAAGGAGGTGCAAATTCAAAAAAATGATAAAATTAGGTTTAGCAATCGCATTGATTGTTGCCGCTGCTGTTGTTGCGGGCGTTGTCTGCTTCATCCTCGGCGGTTTACATAGGCGTAAGGTTGCCGAAGCTGAAATAGGCTCGGCCAGCCAGGAAGCGGAACGTATAATCAACAACGCTATCGCTCAGGCTGAATCCAAAAAGAAAGAAGCAATTCTTGAAGCAAAGGATGCTATCCACAAAGAGCGTACAGCTACCGAGCAGGAGCTCAGAGAAAGACGCTCCGAGGTTCAGAAACAGGAAAGAAGAATCATGCAGCGTGAAGAGCTGCTTGATAAAAAAGCTGATAACCTCGACAAAAAGGACGAGATACTCAACGGAAAAATCAAGGCTGCAGACGCAAAGCTCGAGGAAATCGAGGCTATCAAGCGCAGTCAGTTCGAAATGCTCGAGCGTATCTCCAACTACACCAAAGAGCAGGCAAGAGATTACCTTCTCAAATCACTTGAGGAAGACCTTTCAAGAGAAAAGGCTCTCAAGCTTCTCGAATACGAACAGTCACTTCGTGAAGAGTCTGACGCAATGGCACGCGAGGTCGTTGCAACTGCAATTCAGCGCTGTGCTGCAGAGCAGGTTACTGAGGCTACGGTTTCCGTTGTAGCCCTGCCCAACGATGAGATGAAGGGCAGAATCATCGGCCGTGAGGGTCGTAATATCCGCACACTTGAAACAATTACAGGTGTTGATCTCATTATCGATGACACACCCGAAGCAATTACACTTTCTTGCTTCGATCCCGTTCGCCGTGAAGAGGCGAGACTTACACTTGAAAAGCTTATCTCTGACGGCAGAATCCATCCTGCTCGTATTGAAGAGATGCACGACAAGGCTGTCAAAGAGGTTGAGCACTCTGTCAAGCAGGCAGGTGAGAGAGCGGTTCTCGATGCAGGTCTCAACGGCATCCATCCCGAGCTTGTCAAGATTCTCGGCCGCCTGAAATACCGTACCAGCTACGGTCAGAACGTACTTGATCACTCGCTTGAGGTTTCCTATATCGCAGGTCTTATGGCTGCCGAAATTGGTGCAGACGTAAAGCTTGCAAAGCGTGCAGGTCTCCTTCACGATATCGGTAAGGCTCTTGACCATTCTCTCGACGGCTCTCATATCGAGCTTGGTGTTGAGTATGCACGTAAGTATAAGGAAAACGAAAAGATTGTTCACGCTATCCACGCTCACCATGGCGATATTGAGGCTAAGACCGTTGTTGCCTGCCTTGTTCAGGCTGCAGATGCTATCTCTGCCGCACGCCCCGGTGCAAGACGTGAAAACGTACAGAACTATATCAAGCGTCTTGAGAAGCTTGAGGAGATTTCAAAATCCTTTGAGGGTGTTGAGAATTCCTTTGCTATTCAGGCAGGTCGTGAGGTTCGTATCATGGTTAAGCCCGATGTCATCACAGACGACAAGATGGTTCTTCTCGCACGTGATATTGTCAAGAAGATTGAAGAGGAACTTGAGTATCCCGGTCAGATCAAGGTCAATATCATCCGCGAAAACCGTGCAACAGACTACGCAAAATAAACAGATTAACAGGATATACTCCGTAAGGGTATATCCTGTTTTTTTGTTTCGTTATCACCTTGATTTATGCTATGCAAAATGCTATACTATATTATTGTATTAATTATTAAAGGAAAGGGCATTTTACAATGCTTAAAAATCTTCTCAAAAAGCTCGGCGGAGATTTCATACTGAGCGTGAGTGCCGTTGTTATTTTTAACGGTGTTATTCAGTTTTTACTTAATCCTTATCTCACTGAGCAACTTGGTGCAGAGAAATTCGGCACGGTCATTTATCTTATATCACTCATATCCGTTGTCGGTGCATTCGGTACAGCTGCAAATTATTCCCGTATGGTTGTTACCGCTAAAAGAGGGTGCACAAACGGCGACTATAACCGTTATTTTCTGATTGTTGCAGGCATTGTGTTTGCGGTTTCAGCAGTCGGTCTTGTTGCACTGAAGAGTTTTGAGCCGATGTATTTTATCGGCTATGCGGCACTGATGTTTATGACAATTCTGCGTTATTACAGCGACGTTGAGTACAGACTGAGCTGTAATTTCAAGGGGTATTTTGTCTTTTATCTGCTGATTGCCGTCGGCTATATCGTCGGCATTCTGCTGTTCAGATTTACCGGCTCGTGGGTTGTTACGATGCTCATAGGTGAGGCTCTGGCTATACTTTTTGTCGGTATCAAGGGTAAGATTTTTAAGCCGCCTTTCCTTAAAAAATCGGTTAATTATAGGGAGAACACAAGGTCTGTATGGACGCTTGTGCCTGCAAATCTTGTGCAGACCGTTATACTCAATGCTGACCGTATTCTGGTTATGTTTTTTGTCGGCTCGTATGACGTTACGGTGTTTTATGTTGCAACGCTTATAGGTAAGATTGTTGCTCTCGTAACCGTGCCGCTTGAGGGCCTTGTAATAAGCTATCTCAATAAATATGAGGATAAGATTTCGTATAAGCTTTTCCTTATGTTTACCGGCGGCGCGGTGGCACTTGCGGCTCTTATGATTGGTGCAAGCACGGTGGCTTCGCATATTCTTATTCCGTTTATGTATCCCGAAGACGTATATCAGGCGGCTTCGCAGTATTTTATAGTCGCAAACGCAGGTCAGGTGCTGTTCTTTATATCTACGGTGCTTATAACCTTTGTGCTGAAGATTTCAGGTGAAAGCAGCCAGCTTGTGATGAACCTTATTTACCTGGTTACCTTTGCCGCGGTCGTAATACCTTGTATTGCGGTATGGGGTTTGTGGGGTCTTGCGTGGAGCGTTGCGGGCGTAAATCTGCTGCGTGTGGTATCGGTTTCGGTTTACGGTCTTATCAAGCTCAAAAAAAGACCTGCCGTGAGCAATTAAATTAGCTGACAGCTATTGCAAAAAACAGTTATTTTATATTATAATATATTATTATAAATTTTTAAAACTTTTATCCGAAAGGAAGTATTATAATGCACGAGGAATGTGGAGTATTTGCCCTGTACGGCAACGGTTTTGTTGAACATCCTGCCGAGTACGCTTATCTTGCTCTTTACGCAATGCAGCACAGAGGACAGCAGAGCTGCGGTATTGCTGTAAGCAACAGTGGTGTTATCGAATGCACAAAAGGTATGGGCCTTGCGGCTGATGTCTTTGATGAAGAAAAGCTTGAGAAGCTCAAGGGCGAGAACGTTATTGCCCACGCTCTTTATTCAACTGCAAAGGCATCCAATATTCAGGGTGCACAGCCTTTTGTAATGCGTTACGGCAAGGGCCGACTTGCACTTGCCCATAACGGCAGCCTTGTCAATGCCGACGAGCTCCGCCGTGAGCTTTCAATGACCGGTGCTATGTTCCGTTCTAATTCCGATGCTGAAATAATGGCTCAGCTTATCGCTAAGGAGCGTCTTTTCACGCACAGCGTAGAAGAGGCTGTTAAAAACGCAGTTCAGAAGCTCAAGGGTGCGTTCTCATTTGTTGTAATGAGTCCCCGTAAAATTGTTGCTGTGCGCGACCCGTTCGGCTTCCGTCCGCTTACGGTCGGTATAACAAAAGAAGGTTGCTACGTTGTAGTTTCCGAAACCTGTGCACTCAACGCACTCGGTGCAGAGTTTGTACGTGACGTCAATCCCGGTGAAATTGTTGTTATTGATGACGAGGGTATGAGGACATACTATCAGAAGGATAACTGCAAGAGAAGAATCTGTATTTTTGAATACATCTATTTTGCAAGACCCGACAGTGTTATGGACGGTGTATCTATTCACGGTTCACGTATTCAGGCAGGTCGTCTGCTTGCACGTCAGCATCCCGTTGATGCGGATATCGTAATCGGTGTACCCGATTCGGGTCTTGATGCGGCTATCGGTTATGCACGTGAGAGCGGTATCGAGTACGGTATGGGCTTTGTGCGTAACAATTACGTCGGCAGAACGTTCATAAAGCCCACTCAGGAGCAGAGAGCATCCTCTGTCGGTATCAAGCTCAACGTGCTCAGTGAAACAATAAAGGGCAAAAAGGTTGTTATGGTTGACGACTCGATTGTCCGCGGTACAACCTGTGCCGATATTGTCCGTCTGCTCAAAAACGCAGGTGCAAAGGAAGTTCACGTGAGAATTTCTTCACCTACTCTTCACTATCCCTGCCTTTACGGTACGGATATTCCCACACGTGAGGAGCTTACTTCAAACCGTCACTCGGTTGAGGAGCTTTGCGAGCTTATAGGTGCCGATACACTCGGCTTCCTTGATAAGGATTCACTCGGTGAGCTTATAGGTGCGTGCGAAAAGACATACTGTGATGCCTGCTTTACAGGTGATTATCCTGAAAAATAATTATCGCTACTATAACGGAGAGTAAATGAAAAATGAAATCAATCATCAAAAAGCTTATAAACAGAGAAACGGTGACGTATCTTATCTTCGGTGTGCTTACAACCATTGTGAATTTTGCCGTTTTCAAGGGCTTTGATATGCTGTTTACAAAAACGGTTTCGGTTGACCTTGTGCTGTTGACCAATATCATAGCCTGGGTTATTTCCGTTGCGTTTGCCTTTGTCACAAACAAGCTCTTTGTGTTTGAAAGCAAGAGCTGGAAGGGAAACGTGCTCAGAAAAGAGCTTCCGTCTTTTGTAAGTGCACGTCTGTTTTCACTTGGTGTTGAGGAGCTCGGTCTGCTGATATTTATTAAATGGCTTGGCTTTGACAGCTTTGTGCTTGAGGTTCTTCCTGATTTTGCAATCGGCGGTAAGATGCTGACGAAAATAGGCTTATCTGTAATTATCGTTGTTATGAATTATGTTTTCAGCAAATTTGTCATATTCAATAAAAATGGAAAGGATGAGGCGTGATGATTAAAAAATTAGTTGCGGTTTTTGTTCTGGCAGCTACGCTTCTTTCGTTTGCCGCTTGCGGCGAAAATACCGAGCTTTTTGCAGCGGGTGCTCCGCTTCAGTCTGAGGCAGTCGGTACTGTTATAGCCAAAGAGGTTGCCGCAAAGTATGAGATGGAAACAATCTGTACTTACGCAGGCAAGGATTACAAGACCTTTGAGTATAATGAAAAGCAGGTGCTTGCAAGAGTAGAAACAAGCGGCAACATACGAGTGCTGTTTGAGTATCCGCTTGATACGGAAATTGTCTATGACCTTGAAGCAACAAAGAGAAGCGGTAACTATATCTATTTCACAAAGCGTGATAAAGGTGCCGCTTATGCTTCGCTGTGTGCGATATATATTCCGACTGTTACACAGCTTGTGCTTGTTGATACCCCCTGCAGTGATATGGTGCTTCTCGATGCAAAGTCTACGTCGGATATGTATGCCTACGGCATAATTGCCTGCCGTAATCAGCTTGCGGTAATCGACCTCGGTCAGGGTAAAATAAGCACCGGGTATTCAAAGACTACCGAAGAAATACGCACTTTTATCGACGTTGGTGACGATTTCTTTGCTCTCGGTAACTTCGGCTCTTACACCGAAACGACGCTTGAGGCAATCGATAAAGACCACGTTATGGTAAACATTATTGAGAAGAATAAAAAGGGTGAAGTAAAGAACGAAATCAACTTTACATTCAACCCGTCAAACGGTGTTGCAAGCTTTTAATTGAATCAGAGAATATGATTTACGGAGGTGAAACGGTTGCTCGGCAAAAATATCGGTGTCGACCTCGGCACTGCTAACGTCATTATATATATGGAAGGCAGGGGAATCGTTCTCACCGAGCCTTCTGTTGTGGCTTATAACACAAAAACAGGCAGGATGTGTGCCGTAGGCAGAAGGGCTTACGATATGCTCGGCAGAAATCCCGATTCAATCCGTGTCATACGCCCGATGAAAGACGGCGTTGTATCCGACTTTACGGCAACAAGGCAGATGCTCAGCAGGTTTCTTGCAAAGGTGTGCCGCAATGCAATTTTCAAACCGAATATTATCGTCTGTATGCCGTCGAGCGTTACTAACCTTGAGCGGCGTACGGTACTTGATATGATTACAGCTGCAGGTGCAGGTAAGGCATGCCTTATGGAGGAGCCTCTTGCCGCTGCTATAGGTGCAGGCGGTGACCTGACAAGAGCTGAAGGTACTATGGTTGTTGATATAGGCGGCGGTACTACCGATATTGCGGTTATCACGATGGGCAGTATTGCTGTTTCGAAATCAATAAAAGTTGCAGGTAACCTTATGAATGAGGCTATCGTCCGTCAGGTACGCCGTGAGAAAGACGTTGTTATAGGCGAGCGTACAGCGGAGGAGATAAAAAAGCAGATAGGCTGTGCTGTTCTGCCTGAGGCTGAGCTTGGCCTTACTGTAAAAGGTAAGCGCTATATAAGCGGTATGCCGGCTACGGTTGAAGTTACGTCAACAGATTGTTACCTTGCTATGCGTGAGTATATCGAAGCAATAGGTGAGGCTGTGCGTGGCGTGCTCGAAATCACACCGCCCGAGCTTGTAGGCGATATAGGTTCAAGCGGTATCGTGCTGACGGGCGGCGGTGCTCTGCTTCGTGAAATGGCAACCGCAATACAGAACAAAACAGGAATCAAAACCCGTCTTGCGACAGATCCCGTAAACTGTGTCGCAAAGGGTATAGGTCTTGCACTCGGCGACCTTGATATGCTCGCTGAGCAGGGCTATATATTCAAAACCCGTGAGGAAATTACGGGATATGTCGAAAACTAAAATAACAAGAGGTGACCGCAATGAAAAAAGCGCAGCTTATTATTGATAAAAACTTTATCGTAGGTGAAATTGACAAGAGAATTTACGGCTCTTTCCTTGAGCATCTTGGCAGAGCTATCTATACAGGTATCTATCAGCCCGAAAGCCCTTTCAGTGATGAAAACGGCTTCAGACAGGATGTGCTGGCACTTGTGCGTGAAACCGCAGTGCCCGTTGTTCGTTATCCCGGTGGTAATTTCGTTTCGGGGTACAACTGGGAGGACGGTATCGGTCCCAAGGAGCTTCGCCCCAGAAGAGCTGAGCTTGCGTGGCACTCAACCGAAACAAATCAGTTCGGTTTGGATGAGTTTATTGACTGGTGTAAAGCTGCCGGTACAGAGCCGATGATGGCAATCAATCTCGGTACAAGAGGTACGGACGAGGCAAGAAATATTGTCGAGTACTGTAACCTTCAGGGTGGCACTTACTGGAGTGACCTGCGAATCAAGAACGGCCACAAAGAGCCGCACAACGTCAAGCTCTGGTGCCTCGGCAACGAGATGGACGGTGACTGGCAGATAGGTCACAAAAATTCACACGAATACGGCAGAGCTGCACACGAGGCGGCAAAGGTAATGCGTTGGGTAAGCCCGGATATAGAGCTTGTTGCCTGCGGCTCATCAAACAGCGGTATGAGCACCTTTGCTCAGTGGGAGGCTGACGTGCTTGACCACTGTTACCACGATGTTGATTATCTTTCACTTCATACATACTACAATAACTCCGAAAACAATACGGAGGAATTCCTTTGCCACAGTGCGGATATGGACAGCTTTATTTCGTCAGTTGTTGCAATCTGTGACTACGTACAGGCAAAGAAACGCTCAAAGAAAAAGATTATGCTCTCGTTTGATGAGTGGAACGTATGGTATCACTCACACGAGCTTGACAGACTCTGTAAGCCCTGGGAGGAAGCACCCCGTAAGCTTGAGGACGTTTATAATTTTGAGGATGCACTGCTTGTCGGCAGTATGCTTATCACTCTTCTCCGCCACGCAGACAGAGTCAAGATTGCCTGCCTTGCACAGCTTGTAAACGTTATCGCACCTATTATGACTTCCGATACCGGTGCATGGCGTCAGACTATTTTCTTCCCCTATATGCAGGCAAGCGTATACGGCAGAGGTACTGCACTCAATACACTTATCAAATCTCCGATTTACGAAAGCCGCAAATACGGTGAAGTAAATCTTGTTGACAGCATCGTAATTGAGAATGACGATGAGAATATCACTGTTTTTGCAGTCAACAAAGACCTTAAAGAGGATATCGAACTTACCTGCGACCTTCGTCAGTATGTTGGCTTTGAGGTCAAGGAGCATATCGTGCTCACACACGATGAAATGAAGGCTGAGAATACCGAAGCTAACCCGAATAACGTTGCTCCCTCTTACAGCAACGCTTCAAAGGTTGAGGGCGGAATGTTCTCTACAGTTCTCGGCAAGCACAGCTGGAACGTTATCAGACTCAGCAAAAAAAGCAGATAAAACAATTAATGTGATTTCAGTATAAGGAGGCGGCACGTTTTGAAAAAAATCAAAGATTTTTTCAGACAGAATAAGGGCAAGTGGCTCTGGACTGTTGCGGCAGTGCTTTTCTGTGCGCTTTTGCCGGAATACGTTTTTCCCGTAGTGCTGCTTATTGCTTATATAAAAACTGTCAGCTTCAAGGGGCTGTCTGTTGACCGAGTCGGCAAGCCTGCTGTTTTTCTGGCTATATTTGCCGTATGGCAGGTTGTAGGTCTGTTTTATTCAGGCTCATTTGTTTCGGGGCTTTCGAGCCTTGGCATCTGGCTTGCCGTGCTCATAAACGTAATAATGATGAACTCGGTTATAGATTCACGTCTGAAGCTTGATACCGTTATGTTTGCAGGTGCTCTCAGCGGCGGTGTTGCAGGCGGAATCGGTGTTATGCAGATGGTGCTTTATCACTATGGCGAGTACATACACCCTACTCTCAAATCATTTTTCAATCCTTTCTGGCATCCGCTTGATAATTTTGTTGCCGACGTTGCGATAAATCACTTGCTTCCCGATTTTGCAAAGCAGTATATTCAGCGTACCGAGTTTATTGCAATTATCACAAGAGCGAGCGGCACTTTTACAAACCCTGTTATGTATGCCGTTTTCCTTACTATGATGTTGCCGGTTGCAGTTTACTGTATGTTTTACCTCGGCGGCAAGGCAAAGAAATTTGTCGGCTTTCTCTGTGCCGTGCTTATAGCCGGCGGTATAGCCGCTTCGTATTCACGAGGTCCTTATCTGGCTATTGCGGCTGTATTTGTTGTGCTGCTGTTTTACGGCGGTAAGCGTGCACTTGCCCTGCTCGGTGTCGGTGTAGGCGGTGTAGCCGTTGTTGCGGCTGTTGCAAGCGGTGTTTTCAAGCGTCTGCTTACACTGTTCAGTTCGGATGATATTTCTGTTAATACACGCTCACAGATATGGAAAGCCTGCTTTGAAATGCTCGACGGTCACTGGCTTTTCGGTTACGGTACGGGTGTCAACAACGTGCGTGAGCAGCTTCACGGAACTTACGGTATTATGCAGCCGCACGCACACAATATTTTCTTACAGATTACACTCGAAAACGGCATAATCGGCCTTGCAATTCTGCTTGGTGCATTTATAGCTTTCGGTGTTGCTATGATAAAGCTTGCACACTGCGGCAAAAAGGAACGCGGTGTTGCGGTTACGCTTACAGCGTGCCTGGTGGCTTTCTGTGCCTGCGGAATGACAGACCATCTGCTATACGGTCTCAAGCCCGTATGCTATATGATGATGGTGTTCGGTATGGGCTCTGCGGCAGTGAGAGTTTATCAGCAAAAGAGCAAATAAAAAAGAGGTTTAAAGCTTGATTGACGAAGAGATTGAAATAGCCGGCATAGTTGAAGATGTTTCGGTGCATATAGACGAGACGGGCTTTACCGTGCTTGAACTGAGCTGTGATGACGAGTTTATCACGGTTGTCGGTGTGTTGCCCGAGGTTGCCGTAGGCGAAAAGCTGACGGTAAGAGGTAATTACGATACGCATCCGCTCTATGGCAGACAGCTCAAGGCAAAGTCTTTTGTACGCTCTCTTCCGTCAAGTGCACAAGACCTCTACAAGTATCTTTCAGCAGGTACTGTCAAGGGTATAGGTCCTGCAACAGCACAGAAGATAGTTGAAGAATTCGGTGATGATGCTTTTGACATTCTCGAAAATCATCCCGAAAAATTAAGTAAAATAAAAGGCATTTCAAGACAGAAGGCAAACTCAATCTGCGAGGAATTCGCAAAGCAGTTTGCCGTAAGACAGACTCTCATAGCTCTCGAAAAATTCGGTATGACGGCAAGAGAGAGCCTTAATGCATATAAAATTTTCGGCTTCAACGCAACCGAAATAATAAAGAATAATCCATACGTGCTCTGCTCCGAGGGTATAGGTGTAAACTTCGAGCGTGCAGATGCGATTGCATCTTCTCTGCCTGAAACACCCGAGCAGATGTACCGCATACGTGCAGGTATATTACATATACTCCGTCACAATCTCGGTAATGGACATACCTGCTGCCCGAGAGATAAAATTGCCCTGCCTGCAACCGAGCTTCTCGGAGTAGAAGAAAGTATTCTTCAGCAGGCCACGGACGCACTTATAAAAGATAAACAGCTTATCAGCGAAGAGCTTGACGGAAAAGAATTTCTTTTCCTGCCGCATATTCACCGCAGTGAACGAAATGCCGCAAGACGAATAAAGGTGCTCTGCTCTTTCCCTCCTGCAGGTAAGCCTACGCTTCTGCAGGATATTGAGGATATCGAGCGTGAGCTTTGCATAATATACGAGCAGAAACAGAAAAACGCAATCATTACCGCAGTAGAAAAAGGTGTGCTTATTCTCACCGGCGGTCCCGGTACGGGTAAGACGACCACAATTAACGGTATGATTTCTCTTTTCAAAAAGGACAGACTCCGAATCGCACTTGCCGCACCTACGGGCAGAGCGGCAAAAAGAATGAGTGAGATTACGGGTATGGAGGCAAAGACCATCCACCGTCTGCTTGAGGTTGAGTGGGACGATGAGGACAACCAACGTTTCACACGAAACGAGCGTAATCCGATTGAAGCAGACGTTCTTATAATTGACGAGCTTTCGATGCTCGACATAACGCTTTTTGCAAGTCTGCTCTATGCACTTCCTCTTGGTTGCAGGCTTATTATGGTCGGTGACTCCGATCAGCTTCCGCCTGTCGGTGCAGGTAACGTGCTTCACGATATGATTGAGAGCGGTATGTTGCCGGTAGTCGAGCTTAAAGAGGTTTTCCGTCAGGCACAGCGTAGCCTGATTGTTACAAACGCACATAAAATAGTCGCAGGCGAAAACCCTGACCTTACACGAAGAGACAGCGATTTCTTCTTTCTGCCGCGCAAGGTTGCATCTCAGGCGGCAGAAACGGTATGTGACCTTTGTGCCAACCGTCTGCCAAAGGCCTACGGCTATTCGCCTATAAACGATATACAGGTGCTCTGCCCGTCAAGACGCGGTGAGATGGGCACCTACAGCCTCAACCGACGTTTGCAGGAGTGGATAAATCCGCCTGACAGACATAAAAAAGAGGTTACGGTCGGAATGTTCCGTTTCCGTGAGGGTGACAAGGTTATGCATATCAAAAATAACTACGACATTCTTTGGAAAAAGCCCGACGGTGAAGAGGGCAGCGGAGTATTCAACGGCGATATAGGAATAATAGAATCTATACGGCCTGACGGTGTTACAAAAATTATTTTTGATGACGGCAGGGTGTGCAGTTACTATCCCGACACAATGCGTGAGCTTGAGCTTGCGTATGCCGTTACGGTGCACAAGAGTCAGGGTAACGAGTTTGAGGCGGTTATAATGCCTGTGCTCAATACACCCGAGCTTTTAAGCTACCGCAATCTGCTCTATACCGCTGTTACCAGAGCAAAGAAGCTTATGGTAATTGTCGGCAACGAAGAGCAGGTTTACCGTATGGGACGAAACGATAAAAAGGCAAGGCGCTATTCGGCGCTTAAACATTTTCTTCTGGAGGATAACCGATGATTGAAAATTTTACTTTTGACGACGGTATTGAGCCGGGCGGACTCCGTTCACGCAACGAAATAAAGCTGCTTGTCTGCTACCTACTTTCGGGTGTTGATGAGAAAATAACACGCAGTCAGCTGTGCGAAATTGCACTTGATAAAGGTCTTGCAAACTACTTCGAGGTCAATCAGGCGGTCAGCGAGCTGATAGAAAACGGTGCGGTTGTATCTGATTTTGTCGAGTGTGAAGAATATCTGAGCGTTACCGAAAAGGGTCGATCATCATCTAAAATGCTCGAGAGTCAGCTTCCACGCTCAGTGCGTGAAAAGGCAATAAACGCCGCAATCAAAATGCTTACCCTTGCAAAGCGTAAGCGTGAGAATAAGGTTGAGGTTGAAAAGCTTGCAGACGGCGGATATCACGTAACCTTCTCTATGGAAGAAATGATGAAGCTGACCATTTACGTCGCAGACGAAATGCAGGTTGAAACCGTAAAAAATAATTTTTATGAAGACCCGATAAAGCTCTATTCGGGAATTATAGCTTCACTTACCGTATAAAATTTTTATCAATAAATATAACAGAAAGGCTGATGAAAAATGGCAAAGTATACTATAGGTCTTGATTACGGCACACTCTCGGGTCGTGCACTTATCGTCAACGTTGAAACAGGCGAGGAGCTTGCAAGCAGCGTTTACGAATATCCCCACGCAGTTATGGATGAGAAGCTTCCTTGCGGCAAAAAGCTCGGTCAGGACTGGGCGCTTCAGCATCCGCAGGATTACATAGACGTTCTTAGCATCACAATCCCCGATGTTATTAAAAAGAGCGGTGTTGACGCAGCTGATATCATCGGTGTCGGTATCGACTTCACAGCTTGTACAGTACTTCCCACAACAAAGAGCGGCACTCCGCTCTGCTTCCTTGATGAATATAAAGAAGAGCCGCACGCATACGTAAAGCTCTGGAAGCACCACGCCGCACAGGCTCACGCAACAAAGCTCAACGATATCGCTATCGAAATGGGTGAGGAGTGGCTCGAAAACTACGGC
This sequence comes from Acutalibacteraceae bacterium, assembly GCA_045531935.1. GTDB lineage: Bacteria > Bacillota > Clostridia > Oscillospirales > Acutalibacteraceae > UBA8612. The sequence goes on from JAZSEX010000036.1 coordinate 27,569, forward strand.
GGTAAGATTTCTTCCGAGTGGGCAATTCCGAAGCTCTGGCAGATTCTTGATGAAGCTCCCGAAATCTATGAGAAGGCAGAGCGTTTCATCGAGGCTACAGACTGGGTTGTATGGCAGCTTACAGGTGTTGAAACACGTAACTCCTGCTGTGCAGGCTACAAGGCTATGTGGAACAAGACAACGGGCTATCCCTCAAACGAGTTCTTCAAGGCACTTGACCCCAGAATGGAAAACGTAATTGACGAGAAATTCGGCAGAGAGGTTCTTGCAAGTGGTAAATGTGCAGGCTACATCACCGAAGAGGCATCAAAGCTCACAGGTCTTAAGCCCGGCACTGCTGTTGCTGCAGGTATTATTGATGCTCATATTTTCGTACCTGCTGTCGGTGTATCAAAGCCCGGTGAGATGGTTGCAATTATCGGTACTTCTACCTGCCATATGATGATGTCCGACGTTGAGAAGAAGGTCAAAGGCATCTGCGGTGTCGTTGCCGACGGTATTATGCCCGGCCTTTACGGCTACGAAGCAGGTCAGAGCTGTGTCGGTGACCACTTCGGTTGGTTTATCGACAACTGTCTGCCCGCAAGCTACTATGAGGAAGCAAAGGAGAAGGGTATCAATATCCACAAGCTTCTCCGCTCCAAGTGTGAGGCACAGAAGCCCGGTGCAAGCGGTCTTGTCGCACTCGATTGGTGGAACGGCAACCGTTCAATCCTCGTAGACGTTGACCTTACAGGTATGATTGTAGGTATGACTCTCCGCACAAAGCCCGAAGAGATTTACCGTGCACTTATTGAGGCTACAGCATACGGCACAAGAATGATTATTGAAAATTACCGTGAGCAGGGCGTTGAGGTCAATTCCTTCTACGCTGCAGGCGGTATTTCACAGAAAGACCCGATGACAATGCAGATTTATGCTGATATCATTAAGATGCCTATCAAGATTGCAGGCTCCGACCAGGGCGGTGCACTCGGCTCAGCTATCTTCGGTGCGGTTGCCGCAGGCAGTGAAAGGGGCGGATATGACGACGCTTTCTATGCCGCAAGCATTATGGGCAAGGTCAAGGACGTTGTTTACGAGCCTATCAAGGAGAATTCCGACATTTACGATAAGCTCTATGCAGAGTACAAGATTCTCCACGATTACTTCGGTCAGGGCGGTAACGACGTTATGAAGCGTCTTAAGGCAATCAAGGGCGAGAATGAATAATTAGGAATCAGGAATTAGGAATTAAAGGAGGCAGGGAGCTTGAAGAATGACCGACAAAGAGTTCATCTTATTGATGAAATAAGAGGGCTTTCAATAATACTTATGGTGTTTTACCACGCCTTCTTTATGCTCGGCTATTTCTTCGGGATTGAGTTTCTTGCAAAGGCTCAGGCTTTCTTCGAGCCGCTTCAGCCGCCTTTTGCCTGCCTCTTTATTTTCATTTCGGGCATTTCGTCAAACCTTTCACGCAGTAATTTCAAACGTGGTATAAGGTTGCTCGGAATTGCACTCGGCTTTACTCTTGTTACGGCGGTAATTCTGCCGAAATTTGATATAACGGGTGCAGAGATTTATTTCGGCGTGCTTCATCTGCTGAGTGTGTCGATGCTGTTGTACGCACTGCTTAAAAAGCCTCTTTCAAAGGTGCCGACAAGCGTAGGCATTTCTGTTATGCTTGTGCTTTTTGCGGTGACCTTTACAGTGCAGAGCGGTAAGTTTTTATGGCTTGAGCTTCCCCGTGAAATTTATAATCTCGGCTGGCTGGCTCCGCTCGGATTCCCTGCAACGGATTTTTATTCGGCAGATTATTTTCCCGTTTTACCTTATATCTTTATGTTTTTTGCCGGCACTTTCTTCGGCAGACTTGCCGAGGCGGATGCCTTACCGAAATCGTGGTACGTGTCACGTTGCCGTCCTTTATCGGCGGTAGGTAAAAAAACATTGATAATTTATATACTTCATTGGCCTATTATCTTCTTATTGGGCTTGATAATCTCAAAGTTTTAATGTATAATAGATGCGATGTAAAGTAATTTTATTTTAAAGAAATAAAAATGTAAGGGTGACTTATCATGGAAAAAAACAGAGTAAGACTTAATATCTGCGGTGCAGATTACACAATCACAACAGAGGACGATCCCAAGTACGTAATGGCTCTCGGTGATGAGCTTGATGCAGCACTCACAAAGACTCTTCGTGAGAACAGCCGTCTTTCCGTTACTCAGGCTGCAATCCTTGCTGCTCTCGAGTATGCAGATATGTACAAGAAGGCTGAAGTCAGTGCAGACAATCTCCGCGGTCAGATCAAGGAGTATCTTGAGGATTCCGCACGTTCAAAGATGGATGCTGAAATCGCAAAACGCGAAGTAGAAAGACTTACAAGGGAGCTTCAGAATGCTCAGTCAAAACTCGGTTGAGGTATTAGCTCCTGCCGGAACATATGAAGCTGTCGAGGCGGCGGTGCGCTGTGGTGCAGATGCTGTTTACCTCGGCGGCAAAGTACTGAATGCCCGCCGTAATGCGGGCAATTTCAGTTTTGAGGAGCTTAAAGCGGCTGTGGAGTATTGCCACGCCCGAGGTACAAAGGTATATCTTACGCTCAATACGCTTGCGACTGATGCTGAACTTAAAAACGATGTTCAGTGTGCAGTGCGTGATGCGTGTCAGGCTGGTGTCGACGCCCTTATCATTCAGGATACGGGCGTGCTTCGCATTGCAAAGATGTGTGCTCCGACTATGCCGCTGCACGCATCAACCCAGATGTCGGCACACACCCTCGCAGGTGTGAAACAGCTTGCCGAAATGGGCTTTACAAGGGCGGTGCTTGCAAGAGAGTTATCGCTTGATGAAATTGAATATATAGTTAAGAATTCGCCGATTGAGATTGAAGTGTTTGTCCACGGTGCACTATGTATGTGTGTTTCGGGCCAGTGCCTTATGAGTGCTATGCTCGGCTCACGCAGTGCTAACAGAGGGCTTTGTGCACAGCCTTGCCGTCTGCCTTTTGCGGCTGAGGGTGGTACGGGTAACGACCTTAGTCTCAAGGATTTGTCGGCTGTCGACTATATCGGCAGACTTGCCGGAATCGGCGTAAAATCACTTAAAATAGAGGGCAGAATGAAACGCCCGGAATATGTCGCCGCATCGGTTGCTGCGTGTAAAAAGGCTGTTAACGGCGAGAATGATACAGCTCTGCGTGAACAGCTCAGAGGTGTGTTCTCACGCTCGGGCTTTACTCATGGCTACCTTACAAATGAGCTCGGCAGAGATATGTTCGGCATACGCCGTAAGGACGACGTTACTGCCGCTGCACCCGTGCTCAAGGAGCTTGCACACCTTTACGGAAAAGAAACACCACGTGTCGGTGTTGAATTTATGTTCTGTGCTTATGAGGGCGAAACAGCAAGCCTTTCCGCAAAAGCAGGTAACAAGAGTGCTTTTGTGCTCGGCGAGGTTGAGGCACAGCCTGCACTCAACGTTCCGCTGACCGAAGAAAAAGTGCGTCAGCAGCTCGAAAAATGCGGCGGTACACCTTTCTTTGCACAGAGTATCGAGGTCGATATTGACGAGAATATAAGCCTGCCTTCATCGAGTATAAACTCACTTCGCAGAGCGGCTTTCGACAAACTTTACGAAGAGTTAAAAAGCCCTTACAAACACAGTTTCAAGCCCGTGAATGTGGAAAACTGTGTGAAAAAAGTGAAAAACCCCGTGTTTTTCGCACGATTTTCTAAGCTGGAGCAGGCAAAATCGGTTTGGGGAAATGTGGAAAGAATTATTTTACCACTTGCCGAAGCGGCTAAAATTGACCCCGAATTTGCCTCAAAAACGGTTGCGGAAATACCGAGAGTATTTTTCGGCAAAGAGGATTTGGTGTACAAAAAACTTTGCGAGCTGAAAGCAAAAGGAATAGCTATGGCAGCGTGCTCAACGCTCGATGCAGTGTACCTTGCAAAGCAGGCAGGTATGCAGATTATGCTCAGCCACGGCAGTAACGTTTTTAACTCGATGAGCGTGAAGGAAATGAGTGAGATTGGTGCAGAAATGATTGTGCTCTCACCCGAAATGACATTGCTTCAGGCTTCACGTGTCGGCGATGCGGCAAAAACAGGTCTTATAGTCTACGGCAGACTTCCGCTGATGATTACACGCAACTGTCCTATTAAAAACGGCAAAACCTGTGCTGATTGCGGCGGTAAGAGTGTGCTTACCGACAGACTCGGTGTCACTTTCCCGGTAGTTTGCGAAAACGGCTATTCGCAGGTGCTCAATTCCAGACCGATTTATATGGCAGACAGACTCAGTGAAACTGACTTTGTCGATTTCAATCTGCTCTGGTTTACAAACGAAAGCCCGGAAGAGTGTAAGTCGGTGCTCGATAAATATATGAGTAATGCACCTGCACCCGATACCAAGGATTTCACACGCGGACTTTATTACAGAGGCGTGGAATAAAACTTGATATTGAGTAAGGCTTGTGGTAAAATTAATGCGGAATTCGGAATTATTGCATAGGTAAAGTTTAGTATATGTAATAATATGGATATATTGGAATAATACGTATAGACAGATTATCGAACTTTCCTCGGTGTCTCAACATACGATAGGGAATAAACTTTATTGAGGTATTAAAAATGGAACAGTGGGAATATGACAGAATAAGTGAGCTGACAAGGATTGCACGTGAACGTGAGCTTACACCCGAAGAGCAGGAGGAAAGAGCAATCCTGCGCAGAAAATATATCGACAGCTTTAAGTTAAGCCTTACCTCACAGCTTGACGTGACATATATTGTTGACGAAAAAGGCAACAAAACAAAGGTCGAGCGCAAGGGTAAGAAGAAATAAAGAATAAAAATCAATTCACTGAGAGGTGCTTTATTATGTACAATTTTTCAATCGGCGTAATCGTTGACTCTTTCCGTCTTCCGATTAAGGATGCAGTCAAGAAGGCTGCAGAAGTCGGTGCGCAGGGTATCCAGGTTTACTCAACAAGAGGCGAAATGGCTCCCGAGAATCTTGATGCTGCAGCACGTGCAGAGTTCAAGAAACTTGTCGAGGGCAACGGTCTTGTTATTTCCGCTCTCTGTGGTGACCTTGGCGGCGGCGGATTCAGCTTTGCTGACAGAAACCCTGAGAAGATTGAGAAGTCAAAGAGAATTCTCGACCTTGCTAAAGAGCTTGGTACAAACGTTGTTACAACACATATCGGTGTTGTTCCCGAGGACGTAAATCACGACAGATATAAGGTTATGCAGGAGGCTTGCTATGAGCTTTCACGCTATGCCGACGAAATCGGTGCTCACTTCGCAATCGAAACAGGCCCCGAAACATCTGCAGTGCTCAAAACATTCCTCGATTCACTCGGCTCAACAGGTGTAGGTGTCAACCTTGACCCTGCAAACCTTGTAATGGTTACAGGTGACGACCCCGTAGGTGCAGTTTACAACCTTCAGAAGTATATCGTACATACACACGCTAAGGACGGCGTTCAGAACTTTGTTGAGGACCCCGAAATCGTTTACGGCCTTAAGAAGAGACCCGTTGACGTTATCGTTACGGGCGATTCATTTGACGAAGTACCGCTCGGTGAAGGCAGTGTGCCGTGGCCTGAGTACCTCAAGGCACTTGACGATATCGGCTACAAGGGCTTCCTTACAATCGAGCGTGAGGTTGGCGACAACCCCGAAGCAGATATCCGTAAGGCTGTATCCTTCCTGGAGGGTTATATCAGATAATGAAATTTTCAGTCAGTTCATACAGCTTTCAGCGTCTGCTGAACAGCGGTAAGTATACACAGCTTGACCTTATCAGTGTTGCTAAGGAAATGGGTTTTGACGGAATAGAATATATCGACCTTATGCCGACTGACGGTATGAGCGACCTTGAGTATGCGGCTGTGCTCCGTAATGCGGCAGAAAAAGCAGGCATTGAAATTGTAGCTTATACAATCGGTGCAGATTTTCTCGGTGAAAAAGGTTGGGAAGCTGAAGCCCAAAGACTTTTCTCGCAGGTTGACGTTGCCGAGGCACTCGGTGCAAAACGTATGCGTCACGATGCTACAGGCGGATTTAAGGGTGATGATGCAAAGTATAAAAGCTTTGACAGTGCACTGCCGATTCTGGCAAACGGCTGCCGTATGGTAACAGAGTATGCCGCAAAGAAAGGCATTGCCACAATGGTCGAAAATCACGGCTATTTCTGTCAGGATGCCGACAGAGTAGAGAAACTTGTAAACGCTGTTGCAAACCCGAATTTCGGACTTCTCGTCGATATGGGTAACTTTATGTGTGCGGATGATGAGCCTGCAAAGGCTGTCGGCAAGGTCGCAGGCTATGCAAAGCACGTGCACGCAAAGGATTTCCATAAAAAGAGTGGTAACGGCCCGAATCCCGGTGACGGCTTTTTCCGCACACGCGGCGGCGATTATCTCCGCGGTGCTGTTGTAGGCCACGGTGACGTGCCCGTTTACCAGTGCGTACAGACGCTTAAGCGTAAGGATTACGACGGCTTTATATCAATCGAGTTTGAAGGCGTTGAGGATAATGAATGGGCAATTAAAACAGGCCTCGCAAACCTCAAAAAATACGCTGAATAAAATTGGACAAATAAAAAATCAGTGGTTACCAAAGCGGTAATCACTGATTTTGTTTTATTGTGCGGGAGTATTTACCTTTTCGTTAATTGCCTGTCTGATAAGCTCACCAAGCAAGCGGAAAAAGGTTTTGAGAGCTTTGAAGAATGTTACTTCAACCCAGCTTTCGGTGTTCATATTTTCTACAGCCAACGGTGTGACTTTGCCGGTTTCTTCTTCAAAAACCATATACTGCGGATAATCCGGGTCGGATTTGACAGTATAGTCGTTATTGCGAATCATTTCACCGAAGAGCAGATCCAAACTTATCGGGAAATTATCGTGCTTGAGATTTTTTACAAACCATGTACGCTCGGGCATAAGTGCGGTTGAAGCGTCAATCTGTCTGTCGGGTGAAATGTAGCTGAATGTATCGTTGGTGATGGCATTCTCAATGTACTTTTTGCTGAATGTTTTGCCTACGGGTGCGGTTATAGCACCGTTTGAAGCGTTAGTTACTGATACGGTGTCATCTGAAATACTGTTGTTGTACTCTGCATCTGAAATCGGTACGGCCTGGTAACCGTATTTGGTTACGTTGTAAACCTCAACGCCCATTTCTTCGTAGTTCTTGAAATCCTTGTCGATTTCAGTAGCTACATTGTAATGGTAGTTGTCGATAATGCTTATGAATTTTGCATATTTTTCCGTATCGGCACCGTAGAATACAACTTCCTTGGCTTTTTCATAGTCTTCAGGTGAAACCATACTCCAGTAACCCGGTAAGCTTGCATAGCTTTCGATAAGGATTCGGGGTACAATGTCGAGGTAAATGTCTTCATAAACATTGTTAACCGCCCAACAGGCAATATCAAGTCCGTATGTCTGATTAAATACAGTTACAAAGCTGTTGAGGAGTTCGTTGTAAAGTGTGCCTTCACCAAGCAGATTTCTGTCGTAAAGAAAACGTTCAATTCCGTCTGCCTCAAGATTCATCTGACCGGAGAAAATTTTGCTGACGATATCTGCACCGTTGTGTGCACCGCAGTAGGCAATGTAGTCGCGGATATGCTCTGCGTTATATTTGTCCATATATGCTGCAGTAACGTTTGCACCAAGGCATCTGCCGACAAGTGCAACCTCAGTTGCACCCGTTGCAGCCATAACGTCTTCAATATATCTGTGAAGATTGTCTGCGATTCTGTACGGGTCAAGCCGCCAATCATACCAGAAGGTGTAGGATTGGATATCGTAGTTGCCGTGGCTGTTTCTTCTGTCTCCGAGTGAGTTGGGATCCCAATTCCAGGTGATGCCGGAGTTGTTTCTCGGATCGCCGTTTTCATCAAGGGCAAATTTGCCGTAAAGGTCTGTAACGATTTCGTAAAGCACGTCGCAGAATTCGCCCCATTCCTGAGTGAAGAAAGCGTTGGCAAAAACATCAATATTTTCCTCAACAAGTGCGGTTATCTGCTCGGTGGATAACTCTACGGGAAAAACCATGGTTGTGCTGCCGTCTTCATTGAATTCGTAAATTCCTGCACCTGTACCGGTGAGGTAAATGACAGGGATATCGCTGCCTGTATGTTTATCTGTAGCAACACCGCTGCCGGCAATGGCAACGGTGCTGATAAGCAGACAAATTGAAATCATTACAGCTACTAATTTCTTCATTGCCTTTTTCATTTTATCTTCCTCTTATAAATCAAACAAACTTATAATCAGTCGTCTTTGTGTGCGTTGTAGTAGTCGATTGTTTCGGAGCTCTCTGTGAGGACGTGGGAGAAGAAGAACTCCTCACGGGGTTTGCTGTTGATAACAGTTACGGGCTTGATCTGGTTAAGAACAACGCCCTGAGCACGGAGATTCTCTCTGTAATCCCAGTAAGTGTTGGGCTTGAGGATGAGGATTTCGGGACGGCCGAGCATACCCCAACGGATATACTTGAAGTATTTCTCGTTTACTTCCTTGAGCTCATCGTGGAGAGTGTCAATCATTTCCTGACGCTTCTCTTCGCTTACGTCACCCTTGATTTCAGTCATCATACAGTAACGGGGCGGATTTGTAGAGAAGTCGGGATAGAAGCTGTAGCCGACAAATTCGGTACCTGTCTTCTCAAATGTGTTTCGTGCTGCGTGGTCAACCATAGCGGTTGTTGTTTTTTCGTTAGCAACGTTCATGCTCAGGTTCTTTCTGTAAAGGAACTCGATAACGGGGGTGTCGTTGTACTTTCTTGTAACCTGAACGATGTCCTCCATACGGTATCTGTAAAGACCGGAGGAGTTTGTGACAACAAGCTCGTACTTCTTGCCGACCTCAACTTCGTTGAGAAGGAGGGTCTTGGGCGGTACGCTCTCATCCTCTTCGATATCATCGTTTACGGGAATAAACTCGAAGAAAATGCCGTAGGGGATGAGCACGCTGTCGTGAACGTTGAGCTCTGTGGGCATTGCAAAGAAGCCTTCAGCTGCTGCGTAACCCATATTGTGAATCGGAATATCTTCACCGATTGAGCGGCGGAGCTTCTCGACGTAAACCTTGAGGTTGGAGCCGACCATACCGTATGCGTAGGTAAGACCGGGCCAGATTCTGGGAGCGATGGGTGTATCAAAGCCTTTGCGGAACTCGTTGCGGAGGAATTCTGCTCTCTCAGGGTTGGGCTTGAGCTTCTTTTCGTACTCTGCACGGTGCTCGGGTGTTATCTTAACGTTCGGGTTGATTGTGCCGTGCTCAATGTCGTCACAGATCATTTCCCAGTTTTCTTCAAGGTAATCGAACATTGTTGTAACAAGTGTGATAACAACAGAGCCGATGTAGGTAACCTTTGCCTCCTGAAGAGCAAAACGGAGCTGAAGATAAGATGTGTCAAGCAGCTCTTCGTGCTCGGGGTAGAGGAGAGAAAGGGGAGAGGTACAGAAGAACTTTGTGATGGGCTTGAGGTAAGTCAGCGGAACCTGACCTGCACCGTTACACATCTTGCCGTCCTCAAGCTTGTGACCTGTAAGGATAAGAACTATCGGGCCAAGCTGTGCAGGCATCTTCTTGCCCATCTTTTCCTTGAGGTGACGGGCTGTAACTGAAGTTGTACAGCTGAAACCGATGCACTGCATATTCCAGATGTCAAAGATTGACTTGGGCAGAATCTTCGGCTTACCGACACTGCCTGATGATGAGCAGTAACGGACGTTGTAGCCCTTGTACATAATATTCTTTTCTTTGTTGAGAATCATACGGTCTACGAGCGGATCGTAGTCAGCGTATGTTGTGAGCGGAACCTTTGAACGGAAATCATCCATGCTGTGAATGTCAGCGAAGTTGAATTTTTTACCGAGCTCACAGTTCTTGTTCTTGCGGATAATTCTCTTGAGGAGTTTTTCCTGGTCCTGCATGGGCTTCTTTGTGCTGCGCTCAATTTTATTGAGTGTAACATTACCAATCAGGATACCGATATCCGAAAAAGCCATAGTGCACTTCCTTTTTGTAAAATAGATTTCTAAAATCACTTTTGACATAATGCGAGTGATTTTGACTCATACTCTAATATTATATCATATTTGAAGAAAATAAAATTCTAATAAAGAAAAAACGCAAAAAAATGAACAGTAAGTGAACATATAAATAACAGAGGGGTAACAAAAGCCCAATATTAATTCAGCTTTTGTAAAAAGAAAACCCGTTGCAGCAGATTGGGAAATCTGCCGCAACGAGATTTGTAACAGCGTATATTATTTGCTTTGGGACAACTGAACAACCGTCTCAAGCGTCGTTTCATTGTCCCAACTCAAACCTATAATTTCTTCGCCGTCATAGAACAGAGGAAATCTGAACTGAATACGCTTGAGTATTCGACCATTCGGGGTTTCGGTTGGATAAATCTCAATCTTTTCAACGAAACTGCCCAGAAATGTCTTCTTTTCCTTATCTGTAAATTTATCATAAAGCTTATCAAAATACAAGAGATACTTATAAACATTGTCGCTTGAAATCTTCTGAGCAATAAGAAAATCTATTCTTGCCTGAAGCTCGGCAATTTCTTCCTGAGCAGCATCAATTTTATCATAGAAATCATCAAGCCTTGCCTGCATATCTTCGTATTTTTTATCATAGTGCTTATCTGTTACATCAAGAGCATCCATCTGCTGTCCGAGTCTGTCTTTTGCTGATATGAGCTGTCGCAGCGCCTTTTGCAGGTTTTCCATTTCTGCATCCAACGATGAAGTGTCAACACGTGAATCTATTTTCTTACGCAGTGCAGCCTCAAAATCCGGATTGTTAACAACCTTTCTTATTGTTTCTTCTACTGCTTTATTGACCGTTTCCTGATTCCACTGTCTATCATAGTTGCAGCGCACACCGTTGACTTGCTTTCTGTGTTTGCAGGCATAGAAATAATAGTCTTTGTAGTATGTTCCGTCGTCCTTCTTCTTGCGGTTTACATTGCCGTAAAGATTAGCATCACAAACAGGGCATTTAATAATGCCCGAAAGAAGATGCTCGTGCTCAAGTTTGTGCTTTTTATCTCTCTTGTGTCCGGTTTTCTTTCTCTTCTTTTGTGCCTGAAGCCAGAGTTCCTCAGAAACTATTGCTTCGTGAACTCCGTCATAAACAGGGAAGTCGGTCTGACTGACTACGTGGTATTCTTCGTGCTTACCTGCAATCTTTTCGGTTTTTCTTCTTTGAAAAGCTATTTTTCCGCAATACACGGGATTATCAAGAACTCCTTTTATAAAAGATGGTCTAAAATACTCCCTTGTGTTGTTCTGACGCATTTTCTTCTTAAACCCGTTATCGTTGAGATATTTTGCAATTCCGTTAATGCCCACGGTCGTATTTACAAACTTATCAAATATTATACGGATAACCTCAACCTCATCTTCGGCAATTTCAAGGTTACCATCGACGAGCTTGTAACCATATGGTGCAAAGCCTCCGTTCCATTTGCCTTCACGTGCCTTTTGCAATCTGCCTTCCATAGTCTGGACACGGATATTTTCTCTTTCAAGCTCAGCAACAGCCGAAAGAATCTGAATTATCAGTTTACCTGTGCCGTGAGAGCTATCAAGTCCATCTTCGGCACAGATAAGGTTAACTCCGTTGTCCTGAAGCTTCTGCAAAGAGGTAAGGACATCGGCGGCATTTCTGCCAAAGCGTGAAAGCTTAAACACAAGCACGAATGAAACCTTGTCCTTGCCGCTTTCGATGTCCTTAAGCATTCTCTGAAACTCGGGGCGGCCTTGAATATTCTTGCCTGAACGGCCTTTATCAGAATATTCATCGACCACCTCAAGATCTCTGAACTCTGCAAATTTAAGCAAGCGTGTTCTCTGTGCATCAAGGCTGAAACCTTCAACCTGCATTGATGTTGAAACTCTTGTGTAAATATAGCATCGTTGCTTCATATATTACTCCTTGTTTACTTAGTATATGTTGTTTTGTGTCCCAACGAAATTGTAGCGCGCCTTAAAATTTATGTCAAGGCCGTAAATTAATCGGGTAAATCAATATCTTTTCCGTATTTCTCAATCATCATCGCAAAGAAATCAATAAAGCGTTCAAATTCAGCTTCATAGATTTTTTGCTGATCAAAATTCTGCAACTTTGTGCTTATACTGTTTTGAATATCTTTCCTTTCGTCTGTCATTTACTTATCCTCATAGGGTGTATTTTTTGAGGATTTGTATATCTGAACTCATAGTGAGTTATATTCGTGTTCATCCTGAGAATTTAAATCAAAACGGGTGGCATCAAATCCTGCCCGTATCCTCAGTGGGTTAGCGCGATAAAAGGTACGACTGTACGGTGACGTTATTGCGCCAGTGTGCGAGATGAAAAACTGAAACTGCAGCAAGTGCAAGCTTGTTGTATGTAACAGGAAGGTTCTTCTCATTTGCCAGCTTCCTGCATTTTCCTTTTGTTTTATAAGTACCACTAATAAGCTTTTCATTAAAAGGCTTGTGGACTATCGAGCCGTCAGGAAGCTTCTCGGTACGATACAACTTCCAACGCAAGCGGATTTCATCGGCAAGCTTTTCTGCATATCCTTCTTCTGTGTTAATTTTGTCAAGATAGTATTCATAACACTTTTTAGCCTGCATTGCTCTTATAATGTGATAATCAACTGAATTTGAGAGCTCAATAGGTTTAAATACTTTTTCCTTTTCACCAAGTCCTTCAAAATATGATTTAACGAATCCCTGATCTTCAGGAAGGATTCTCTGAAGCGAATCCTTTCCTCCTTTACCATCCTTAACAAAAATACACATATGTCCACTTTCGTCGATTCTCAGATCTCTGCCCTCAAGCTTTGCAAGCTCTGAGACTCTGATCCCGACGACCTTCTGAAATTCAACAGTGCGTGCGTAACGAGGATTATTCGGATTGTTATCCGCACGAATCTTCTTTCCGTTGTCCGAGCGTGATTTGGTGTATTCAGCTGTATAACGGATAGGCTTAGTGATTGTGTTCATCGGTACATCATAAAAGCTGCATACCGCTGCAAGATAATTGTGAATCGTGGCAGCTTTATATTTATTCTCTTGAAGATAGTCCGAATAATCCTGAATATGTTCTTTGCATTCCGCATGAGTTTTGCAATTATGCTGTTCACGACAATATTTGATAAATGCAGTCAACCATTTCCTATAATTTTTCTGAGTAACAGAGCTTTTTAATTCAGCTATAAAAGACTCTGTTTCATCCCTTAACTGCCTTGTTATACTCTTGCCCCTTACTTTGTTTTGTTTAGCCATAGCATTTCTCCTTTGAATAATATTTTTGAAACTTTTTTCTGTTGGTGTTTCTTCCAACCCGTGCCCGAAGGCCCGTTAAATCATTTGGTGATGTCTCAATTTACATACAGAAAATATATTCTGTCGCCGAGAAAAGGCCGGTTGAACAGGTTACCATCCTGTTCACACCAAAGTTTCTGAGCAGAAAAACTCCTCAAAAACCTTGCATAAGCGGTTATCACGTAAAAATCTCTATAATTTTTCGTGATAACCCTTATGCACAGACCGATAAATACGGTCTGTCCGTGAGAAGTGTCAGTTCAAACAAAACACCGGTACAGGCAATGTTTTCGCTGACATTCTCACTCTTAATCCAAACAGCATTTGCCGATATATACAAAGCTGTTCGGATTACATGGGGTACGCACTTTTTCCGCAAATGAACGCAGCACACTTTTGCTGCACACCTCAATGACACCGTGTCTTGGATGAGGTTGTTTGATTTCGTTTGATATGCTCGGACCGAAAGTGCATACCGCTTCAACTCCCTTCTTGATTTATTTCATTCAACCGCCTTCGCAATTTCTATCCCTGACAGTTGAACTAAAGCGGGATTTTTTAATCACTTGCGCTGTGATTTTTACTCCTATCGTGATTCATTAATCATTAAAAATATATAAGACTGACCGGCACTACAAATCGCAACTTCAACTTCCCTGCCAAAAACAGGCTGATTTTCAGCAAAAATTGTGTTTTCGTGCATTTTCAGGCATAAATTAACCCCCGAAACGAGTACGATTTCGTTTCAGGGGCAAAAGAAACCACCCGACCTGAGTTTATTGCTCAAGTCGGGTGGTTGTGATAAGTTATTCTTTTATAGGTTGTTATATATCTTCTCTTAAGTGACTTGTATTAGATAACAAAAAATGAAAAAACAGAATTAAGTTTCCAACATATACAATCCCAAATGAAATATACCAAACGCAGAGAAATATACTCCGAAGGTGTGTTTATAATCTCTATGAGGTTATCAGCCTGTGCTTTATATTCATTGAGAGTGGTTTTTTCTGCTTCGCCCATATTACCATCGGTAAGAAGTTCATCAACCTTTGCTTTGACAGCTTGAATTTTATCTTCATGGAAGATGGTTATTCTTTCTTCGTCAAACGCTTTGAGTTCGTCCCCGATTGCTTCAACTGAATTTTGGCTATCTGAAATAGCCTTAAGTAACTGATCACATTTATCGGTAATTGCTTTATACTCTGCTTTTGTCTGTTCGTCCGTATTATCATCTATTATTGCCTTAACAGCTTCTATTGCCGCTTTATCGTCGGATGTTACATTATCTACAGTAAGATTATCTATTGCTGAAGTGTCCGGTTTTATCTCATAACGCATAGTTGCGGTTGACAGATTCAACTTATAGTTTCCGTCAACAACAGATGCCGTTGCAGTATATTGACCGATCTGGGTAGCGGTGTTGTTTGATATAACTGCCTCAACCTCGTTGCCGTTTACATCGGTATAAAAGGCTGTAACTGTATGCGGATTGCCGTCATAGGTGAACTCTGTTTCGCTCCATACTGCATCGACGGTCTTCGGATTTATGGTAAACTTTTTTGTGGTTTTGCCTGTATAATATCCGTTTTCTATGGCGGTAAAGGTTGCAGTAGCTGTGCCTGTATTTATGTTGTTATTGTATCTGACAATATAATCCGTTCCTTCAACTAACGGATTACCGTCAACAACCAGTCCGGGCTTATTTGCTTCACCGCTGAATTCAAATTCAGTTTCCGAAAGAACGGCTCTTTCATCAAGGTTTTTTATACTTTTGTCTACCTTGACATAGCCGTCTATCTTTGCTGTATTATCATCAATATCTATTCTTTTACCGTTTTTATCAAAGCAAGCATATCCTTCACCCAGTATCATACCGATAGAATATTCACCGAAATAATACTCTTCGTTATAAGGTGTGTTGGTTATGGCAATACCGTTGGGGTATACTCCGCCATTAACAACATATCCGCCGTCACAGTTATAAAACGTATCAGCAGAAGTGAAGGTTCCTCCGTTCACAACCACTTTGGTAGTATTACGAGCATTATAAACAAATGACATTGTGCCGCCATTAATTATGAGTGAGCCGTTATTGGTGATTTGACCGTTTATAACACCATCGTTTATGATAAAAGTTCCGTAAACATAAAGTGCAGCACTCCAACCTGTGGATGGTAATTCAACCGTGCCGCCGTTTATTTCGCAAACAGCATTATTACCGCCGGCAATTCCTGTGAATCCACCTTTTATTGTACCGCTGTTCAGCTTGAAAACGCCGTCATTGATAATACAGTATTGGTCGGCATAAATCATACCGCCGCCAACAGAATCCATTACAGTCAATTCGGCATCTCTGTCTATTTCAAATCCGTCTTGTTCAAAAATATCCGTACTTTCATTAACAATTGATTTGCCGTTCAGGTCAATTGTAAATTTACCGTAAGTAATATCCTGCGGTGCATTGGTGACAACGTCTTTCTGCAAAGTCAGCTTGCTGTTTTTGTTTTCGCATGCAATCGACACGGCATCGGCAAGCGCGTCAAAACCACCCAACAGATTACCGTTTGCATCCATAACAACAATGGCACTGTCACCATTAGCCAAAGCGTTCAACGGCATAACCGATAAAAGCATTAAAACAGAAACCAAAATGCAAGTAAGTTTGTTTTTCATAACTCTCCAACCTCTGAATATAAACTTATTGTGTCAACATCAAAATATATACTGAGCGTTAATTGATAGGCTGTGTGGATGTTATTTCTATAACCGGACTGTCAACGCCATATCCGCTATAATCCTTATGTGCATCGGCTAATGCTGCTTTTACTGAAACATCGGTTTCGTCAACTATCTCAACTATGTGCGAACCGTTTGTTGATTTGTGTCCGTCAATATATGAAAAAACAAGATACACTATAAAACTGAATAAAACGATAGACGAAAAAATGATAATTGTTTTTTTAAGTTTAATCGCTTTTTGAATAACCTTAAAATTTTCAGGTGTGATAAACTCTTCAGCTATTTTATGGGGTGTGCCGAAATGTTTGATTACATCGTCAAATTGCTTAACTCTGTTTGTTTGGATGTACTCGTTTACATCACAACGAAATTCTTTTAAAAAACGCTTTTTTGTTTTTGAAGAGCAAACAAGATTATTGCTGATTTCTTTAATATATCTGTCAATCTCCTGATTGGTAATAGCAGCATCTGACGGAAAATGTAATAATTTATCTGTTGGTTTCAAGACGACACATCCTTAGATATAATTCTGCGAATAATCAATGGTTCTGTCTAAATTGGTTGATGTTGCTCTTGTGATTCCAATGTTGTAATCGCATAAGAACCGTCAGTTAATTGTTCTACACGAGTCGAATAATAACCCTTGGAATTTTTATGCACATCAACAAAAGAGAGCCCCAAAAAAAGCAATACCAAAGCCAATATTACGGCTGCTAAACCCAACAAAAGCTTAAAAATGGTATGTCTGAATTTAATAACGGGTTTAAGGTCGTAATAATTTTCAGGTACAAGGAATTCTTTGGCTATTTCTGAGGGTGTGCCGAAATGTTTGATTACATCGTCAAATTGCTGAACTCTGTTTGTTTGGATGTACTCATTGACATCACAACGAAACTCTTTTAAAAATCGCTTTTTTGTTTTGGATGAGCAAACAAGATTATTGCTGATTTCTTTAATATATCTGTCAATCTCTTGATTGGTAATTGCAGAATCTGACGGAAAAGGTATTATTTTATCTGATGGTTTCAAAACGACACATCCTTAGGCATAATTCTGCGAATAATCAATGGTTCTGTCTAAAATGGAGTTTATTGCATATATAATCCCGTCAAATTCCTCAAGAAGCTCGCGATAGTATACTTTGCCCGCTTCTTCAAGATGATAATACCTGCGTTTCCTTTTTACTCCTACCAACTGCTCATATTCGCTCAGGTAACCTGCATCCACCAGACGAAACAGCACGGGATAAAGTGAACCTTCGAGCACTGTGTATTCGCCTTTGCTTTTTTCGTTGAAAAGCTGAGTTATCTGATAACCGTACAAATCTTCTTTTTGCAGCAGATGAAGAATCAATAGCTCTGCTGTTCCTCTTTTAAAATTATCTTTACTTTGACTCATTTTAATCACCCACATAATATTAGCACAATATATAATTGGTGTAAATACCTTTGGTGCAAATACTATTGACGGAAATGTATTTATGTGTTATTATCAAATAAATTAACAATCTATCAATAAAAATATGGGGGTGATTCCGATGTGGCAGATGCATTAAAATAGCGTTCTGTGCGAGCAAAAGCTCGACGGAGTATAATCACGCGCTTGCAACATGGGCTATGAAGCTTAATTATGCGGCGTATAATCCTGTGACAAACGAGATGATTCCGGGCGTTCCGAGTAATTTTATGGAGCCTCCATTTGATGACCCAACCTTAACGGCGGAAGCCGAACTTTTAAGTTTAGGGTTTGAGGCGACAGCATATAACTATCCTGATGAAGACGCTTCGCATTTTGCTGCACACACAATTGGACACAAGACAGTCGTAATTTATATAGAGGAGGAAGCTACTAATGAGCATTTGGTCAATAATAGCCTGGTTAACAAGTCCGATATGGATGTGGATACATTTAATACCGGAACTGATTCGGGAATTTTTGTAACAAATTCAGTTGAAACGGAATCCAATGGTATAGAACGGCAACTTGTTGTCGTGTCTGTACGAGGCTCTGTAACAAACAATCAGGGGACGGTTCTGTGATTGATTCAAGCAAACAATATTGTTTTTATCAAAATAATGCTTATGAAAAATCATAACAGATTAAATTTAACTTTGTTGACAACCGTTTGTCTGGCACCTTTGCTTAACATTTTATTTGATTATTATCTGTTACATCAAAAGCCTACCATTATATCGTGGATTATTACCGTGTTAACCTTAACGATATTGATAGTATTTGTCGCAATACATATTAATCTGCATAAGAAGTAAAGGTATAAAAACCAATCAGAAAACGGTGTTGTTATTTCATGTTATTCAAATACTGTAAAATATTGTAAATATAAGGCTTCTCCTTACGGGAAGCCTTTTGAATTATCTATGTACGATTAGTCAAAGAGTATTTTAAAATACTAAGAACTTAGATTAATGTTCTCACAGGAGAATTATGCTATGAAAAAAACATTGTGCTGTTTTCTCTCGTCTATAATATTAGTTCTATCAATATCCTGTTCCTTTTTGGCATTAGCAGGAACTATTGAGGATAATCGATACAAAAAAGCAAGTGCTGAATTGCAAAGTTTTGCAAAAGAAGTTTATGCTTTAACAAGTGAATACGATTCTGATTTAAACGATCATCATAATTCTTCCGACACAACTGAAGCCATCGGATTAATGTCGACGGCTTCAGTTGAAACTAAATTTGATGATGACTGTTTTGAAACAAACAGGTTAATTGTCTATTCGGATAAGGATTTTGATACTTGTAATGCCATTGAACATTTATCTGGTTATAAAGATATGCATTTGCTTCAATATAGCAACACGGAAGATACAATAGAAGCTTATGAATATTACTGCAACAACGAAAAAATCGATTCTGTTAAGCCGGACGCAATCGTTACCTTAGATGGTTTTAATAAAAATATAGCTGAAACTGTAAGCGCATACGATATTGATTATCCTCACGATACAACTTTAGAGCCTTCTTGGGGTTATGAACAAATTCAGACATACGATGCGTTCAAATACATATTACAGCATAATTCACTTGAAGATTTACCCGAGATTGTTATCGGTATTGTTGATGACGGTGTTTTTACCGGAAACAAATACTTTGATGAAAGATTAATTTCTGCTTATTCCTTCGTAGGTATGAACCCATACAGTTCTTTAAGCGGTCATGGCGCAAAGGTTGCAGGTGTAATTTTAGAAAACACCTTGACAAATGTAAAAATCATATCTTATCAAGTATTTAAGAGTAATGGTAACAGCACGGTAAGCTTAACGGATATTGCTGAAGAACAGGCTCGTTTAGACGGTGTTGATATTATAAACAGCAGTTACGGACACAGAAGTCCTATAGGCGAAACTTCCAGAGAAAACACAACACACATAAAAAACGATACATCATTACAAATCGCTGCAGCAGGTAATGACGGCGACAGCGTTAATCATTACCCTGCAGCAAACCCTGATGTTATAAGTGTTGCTGCCTCAGATGAATATGACAGACTTTGCTCGTTTTCCACTCGAGGTCAATGGGTGGATGTTGTCGCTCCCGGCGCAAGAATATTGTCTGCTTGGCCAGCTTATGAAGGGAAATCTTACCAGTTTGACGGTACATCCTGTGCAACACCATTTGTAGCCTCTGTCTGCGCTATGATAATGACGCAATATCCATCTTTCTCGAATTCTCTTGTAGCAAATGTTTTATTTGAATCATGTAAAAACAGCAATCTCGGTGTTCGTCACGGAATAGTTAATATGTTTAATGCCGTTACATTCTATGATGCTGATGTTCGACAAACCGCAACGCCACAGTTTGGTTTAGCTGCTCAGCCTGCCGAAAATCAGTTTTATACAGAAACACAATACGTCGAACTCACTTGTCCTGATAGCAATGCCGAAATTTACTATACTTTAGATAAAACCATTCCAAGTAAATCAAACGGATTTTTATATACTAAACCTATTGAAATTTCTACTACCGCAACAATATATGCTGTCGCTTATGCAGATGAGTATTTCAAAAGTGAAGTCGCTAAACGAACCTTTTTAATACGGATTCCACTTTCGGATTATCCAAACGAAAACGGTTGGCACATTCGCGACAACGGAATGATTTGGGGTTACAGCGGTTCTTATGTAGACTTGGTTATTCCCGAAACAGTTCTTGGAATTGAAGTCAAGGGCATTGAAAGCAAAGCGTTTTCAGAACAAGCCTACATTAAATCCATCACTATGCCCGATTGTTTGACTGTTATAGAGGATAAGGCGTTTTACAAATGCGATTCATTAACTTCCGTAATAGCTCCCGGGGTAACAGATATCGGCGAGTCCGCTTTTTATGCTTGCAGAGAACTTGATAATGTATTCTTGCCTAAACTGCAAACTGTTGGGAAAACAGCATTTAGAGATTGCGGTTCATTAGAAGGCTTTCCGTTTGAAAATTTAGTGAAAATTCCGAGAATGGCATTCTATCGTTCTGATGTGTTTAAGGTTAATCTTGAGAACGCCACAACAATTCAAGATTCCGCATTTGCAAATTGCACATCATTAGCAGAGGTGTCAATGCCGAGAATCGATACGGAAAGCAATATGGGTTCCGCTGTATTCAGTAATTGTATTATGCTTGAAACAGCAGAATTTGGCGAAAACGGTGTTTATATTCCCGAACATACATTTGAAGGCTGTAATTTTTCAACTTTGGATTGTTTTGACACAGTTGAAACGATTGCTGCATATGCTTTTGCAAATAACGATTCATTAACAGATGTATCAATGAATTCAGTAACAATTATCGCTGATTCAGCATTTGAAAATTGCTCGAACTTAACATCGGCACATTTTCCGAGTGTTACCTATATTGAATACTGTGCTTTCAAAAATTGTTCGTCATTATCAACTCTTACTTTGTCCGATAATGTTTCCTGGTTAGGTAACGGCGCATTTAATGGTTGTGAGAACCTCAAATATCTTATGGTGAATGGCAATGTTTCATATGATGCCGATGTGTTTGTGGGCAGTGGCATTGAACGTTTGGAAATGAATGGTGTAGTAATTGCCAGTAGCTTACCGGTTGTTGAGAACAGTATTATCGCCTTGCCGTCAACATTTGAAGAATGTACCGAAGATACCAAAGGCAGAAATTACAAAGTTTATGGTACAAACGGAACAGTCGCTGAAAAATGGGCAAAGGAAAACAGGCATACTTTCATTGAAGTTTCTCAGGAAACTGCAATTCTCAAAGACCTCCCCGAAGAATATGCAGGCAACGGTGAAGCCCTTTCTCCGGATGTAATAGGTTTCAACTGCACATACCAATGGTACAGCAATACTGTTGCTGACAATACAACAGGAACACCGATTGAAGGGGCAACAAACAAAACTTTTAATCCTTCCGATTACCCTGCACCTTATTATTACTGTGTTGTAACAAGTACAGATAAAGGCTTTGACCCTGTTATAATTAAAACAAGTGCTTGCGAAAACAGAGCCGCTGTAGCTGATTATTCAAAGGTAAACGAAGTACTTTCAAAAGTACCGGAGGATTTATCAATATATACAGCTGAAAGCAGATTAAACCTTGAAAATGCGGTAAATGCGGTTGCGTGGAATCTGAATATATCCGACCAATCACAAGTTGATGCTATGGCAAAGGCCATAGAAGAAGCTGTTGCCGCTCTGGAGCTTATGCCGGTAGATGTATCTATGGTTGAAACTGTTATCCAGATGACTTGCGGAGAAAGCAGGAAACTGACGGTTGTCTGCGATGAAAAGGTAACTTTTGAGTCAAGCGATACATCCGTTGCAACCGTAGATAAAAACGGCGTTGTTACAGCAGTCGGCAAGGGTACCGCAACCATAACCGCAGCCGCAGGCGACGAAACGGACACTTGCGTTGTCGAAGTGAAATTTACCGTTTGTCAGCTCGTTATTCATTGGTTTAAGTTAATAATTGATTTTATCATAAACTTATTTTTAGTTGTTGGCTGACTTTAACTTATTTATCATAGATTCTTTTATTATGTGAAAACCCCTGGCAGCAGCCAGGGGTTACTATTTAGGTATAAGCATATTAATTAGAGTAAATATTCCAATTATTAATAATTATAGCTTACTATAATATTGTGGCAATATGTATTTGCAAAGATTTTCTCTTTCGTTATGCGGTTAAGATAAAATATCAATTGTATAATTGCGCAATAAGTATGAGATTAAACCATTTCCATAAAATTAAACACATCTAAACTTGTTGAAAACGTAATTGTATTTAAGAATAAATGCTTTGAATTATCAATTTGTTTAATTTTAAGAAATTGTATATGTGAGTTTTACTTAGGAAATCATAATAGTTAAATTAGAAGCAACTGTGTTTTAATAACACATAAACAGCTAAGGTGTACCAACTCGGGTATGCCTTTTTATGTCAATTCAATTGTAATTTTACACAAATGCAAATATTGTACTTTGTCTAAAACAGAGAATTTGCAGAAAAACCAATTTTCGTGTAACTTTTTTGAGATTTTTGTCATATATACTTATATATTGATTTTATGGAATTTTTATGAAAAATAAAAAAACAGGTGATAAAAATGTCTCTTATATTTAACAAAATCGAAAACAGAAGAATATTCACAAATGATTTCAGCCCTTTTATAAGAAACAACGAGATTACTTTTCCTGAAAGGCAGGAAATTGCAGTAATATATGGTCCGAACGGAACGGGAAAAACAAGTTTAATAAAGGCTTTGGGAGACGCAAACGAAACAAGTATTGATTTTTTGTTAGATGACGTCTCATATCAATCTGGAAATGGCGTATTTCATATAATTAACGATCAAAACGGTAGAAACGTCATATCGGGAGAAACAAGAGATTTTTTCTTGGGAGACAACATTCGTCGCGAATTTGAACTTCAAGATCAAATTTCAATTGATCGAGAAAGACTAATATCTTCTTTAATTATGTCTTTAAAAAATAATTTTAAGATTTCAGCAGCTAACAGTCCGATGATTGCTTTTATAACCAATACAACACTGCGTGATTTTATAAAAGACTGTGTTAATTCAAAATCAAAAGGTAAAAATTTTACAAACGAAAGTATTGTAAATTTGTTAAACTCCTTATCCAATGAATACCTTCCTGAATATGAAACAGAAAAATTTAATTTTTTCTGTTCCGACTGTGCAGATAAAAAATCCATTATAAAACAGTTACAACAATTGGTTGGTTTAGAACTTACTCCCAATACACATGTTTATGAAATAGAAGAGAATACTGAAGCAATAAATATTTTATCTCGATTTCACAAAGATATTTGTATTGTATGTGATAATGATGACTTTGATCGAGAATCATTATTAGCGCGTAAAACATCAAATAGAGAAACAACTCTAAATGAACTTGATGAAAGAATTCGAAATGTTTTAGACTACATAATAGGTTTAGTTCCAAATGAAGACCCTTTCAATATAAAGAATAAGCTTCTTGAAGCTATTTCTGATGGTGACATTAGCAAAATAATTTCTTTGTGTTCAGAAATTAATGCATACCAGAATATTTATTATGTCTTATTAAAGAAATATATAATTGAAATTTTTACCGAAAATGAGTTGGCAAGTCACTTTATAGAGTATCAGCGTATTATTTCTGAAAGAACAGACATAAACGAAGAAGATTACCTTTATATACAAGAAATTATAAGTAACAGTATGGACAAACCGCTTACGGTCGAGAGAGATGAAAATAGAAGTTTAAGAATTTATCTTTCGAACCAAGAGTTTCTTAATAAAGATAGAGATGAACTGCCTTTAAGCACAGGTGAACAAAATTTCCTTTCTCTTACATTTGAGTTTCTGAAAGCAAAAAATTCTCCTTGCCCTATAGTAGTAATAGACGACCCTATATCAAGTTTCGATTCAATTTATAAGAACAAAGTCGTTTATGCTATTGTGAAAATGCTTCAACACAAAAAACGGATAGTTCTTACTCACAATATCGATCTTATTAGATTGCTGAATTGTCAACATACCCATTGTTTTAAGCTATACTTGTTTAACAATACTGAAAATGAAATGAATGGTTTTATTCCTCTTAACAATGGTGAACAAGAAATGCTAATTAGTCTTGAAAAGTTGCTTGTAGCTTTTAGAACAAGTTTACCACAACACGTACAAAACAGGGAACTATTTTTAATTTCATTGATTCCTTTTATGCGGGGATATGCCAATATTATCAACAAAACTGAACTATACAATCAGCTTACTCAAGTAATGCATGGTTACAAGACAGAAAAGGTTGATATCGCAAAGGTGTACGAAGAATTATTTGGTTTACATAGAGAATATCTGCCTGAATCCTATGAGATAACTGTTGCAGATATTCTGGCTAAAAATGTCGATGGCATACATATTGTTGATTCAGTCAGATTCCCTTTATTAGATAGAACTCTACGCCACTCTTTTATATATCTTTTTTTGAGATTAATGGTAGAAAAAGCTCTTGTTGAAAAATTTGAAATTGATACAGAGCGAAACAAACAATTGGGACAAATAATTTCCGCTGCATACCCAAATGAAACTGATGTAGAGCAAATAAGAAACAGAATCCGCTTAACTTCGAAGAAAACCCTTATAAATGAATTTAATCATTTTGAAGGTAATTTAAGCATTTTTCAACCAGCAATTGATATAACTGACCAATCTCTCGGAAAAGAAAGAAATGACTTGGTTACATTTGTCAACAATCTATAATGTTTCATAAATTACATGAAACCAAATCTAACGCATTTAAATTTGGTCTTAACTCTATATAATCTTCAGTCGAATTTTTTTGAACACATAATCCTTGATTTTTTATATTGCTTTGGATTCAGCAGCGGTAACATTAAGTTTATACAAGTATATGTCTATGTAGTTATATGCATCTGGCTTGCGTTTGGATAATTGAGTTGTAATTTTCATATGCAATTGTTAATGTTTTCTTATAAATTTCTACGTAATTTGTGCGCTATAGACGGCCATATTTCGTTCTTCGCGTAAAACTTCGTGCGCTTTTGAACGTGACGTTATATTTCCTTTTCGGTAAAATATTTATGAAAGGAATTACAACAATTCCGAATAATACCGAAAGGATGATTTAATGAAAAACAAAAAAACTTGGCAAGAGATCAAAGATGAACTGTTTGAAAAATACCAACTGGCACGGGAAGCGGTTGACCACTCGAAACGGTATCCGCTTGCATATCCGTTCGCAAAAGCGATTTTCGAGTGTACCGAACCCGGTTCAATGGAAGAGTTCATAGCCGAAGGCGGTCATATCTTCTATCTCGCTGGCCCATCCGAAATCAAAAAGCAGTTAGGCGAAAACGAGTTCGTTGTTTGTGACAGAGCATACTCTCACATTCCTATGGGCTCTATTGTCAAAGTGAATCCCGATAAACGTCCTCGTGTCGGTTTCGCTCTTATCGAATTTGCCGGTGAAGTAACCATTGCATACTTGCACCCTCGTCCGGGAAACATAGTTCGCCTTGTGTTCAACGAAATGTATGAGGATGTTTTTCTGCCCAAAGATGCGTTTAAGGTTTTAGGTAAACCCATAGGCTATCGTATGCCCGGTGAAACTGAAGTCACACCGGTTGACACTGTGCTTTAAGGGTGATGCATATGTCATTCATCGAAGATTTCTATTATAGCAACATAGAACCACAAATGCGAAATATCAAGCAAATTTCAAGCTTTCAAAAGGACTTCAGCATAGAAGCCGAACTCAGAACGAAACTCACAAGCGACGAGAAAAAGCTATTTTTAGAGTATGTTGATTTGTGGGGAATCATCTCGGGAGACATTGATTTCGACAACTACAAAACAGGTTTCAAACACGGAGCAAGTTTTGCGTTGGATGCGTTTAGCACAGACAATTGAATAAAACAGTGACAGCCCGCAGGTATCATAACCTGCGGGCTGTAATCATATCATTTTGAAATATTTGAGAGCATCAACAATTGCATCTTCTTTTTCTTTGGGACAATTGGGGACACGATGTCCTTCTTTACCCTTGTTATAGTTATCTCTTTCGATGATGCCATATTTAGTTTTTGTCTGAGCGATATACAAAGAAGAAACATTAAGCCCAAACTTTTTAAACACATAATCCTTGATTTCTTGGTATGTTGCTTTGGCTTCAGCTGCGGTAACATCAAGCTCATCAAGATCCAGATCAATGTCGATATGTGCATCGGGTTTGCGTTGGGACAACTGAACAACTACTTCTACGTGTGCTGTTCTCGGGAACATATCTACGGGTGTTGCGAGGTGGGTGCCGTCAGAGCTTTCTGTGATTTTATAGCCGAGTGTTGCAAATACGGCACAGTCACGTGCAAGTGTTGCGGGGTCGCAGGAAACGTATACAATACGCTCGGGTGACATTTCGGCAACTGTTTTTATAAGTGCTTCGTCACAGCCTTTTCTCGGTGGGTCAAGTATTATTATATCAGGCTTTATGCCTTCTGCTTTAAGCTGTTCTGCCGCTACAGATGCGTCGCCGCAGATGAAGCGTGCATTTTCAATCGAGTTGAGTTCAGCGTTCTTTTTTGCGTTTTCTATAGCAGGAGCAACAATTTCTACACCTACAAGTTTTTTTACTTTGCGTGCCATTGTAAGACCTATTGTACCCACTCCGCAGTACATATCGAGCAGTACGGTTTCGGGTGTAAGTGCGGCATATTCTGCGGCAATCGAGTACAGTCTTTCTGTCTGGTCACGGTTGACCTGGTAGAAAGAAAGCGGTGAAATCTGAAATGTTGTGCCGAGTAAAGAATCCTCGATATCAGCTTTTCCGTAAAGAACTTTTACGGTGTCACCGAGTATTACGTTTGTCTTTTCGCGGTTGATGTTTATACTCAGTCCCGTTACGCCGAGCGGTGAAATTGCTTGCCACAGCGAATCTGCTCCGGGAAGGTTATTGCCGTTGATTACAACGCATACGGATATGTTTTTGTTACCCTCTGAGCCTCTGATATACAGGTGACGCACAAGCCCTTTATTAGTTGTTTCGTTGTAAACGGGGATATTATTTTCTTCTGTCCAATTTCTGAATTTTTCTGCTATGTCAGAAAAAATTTCGGGCTGTAATTTGCAGCAGCTGCAATCAACTATGTTGTGACTGTGAAATGAGTAAAAACCGATTTTTGCTTTGCCGTTTTCACTGCCTACGGGAAGCTGTGCTTTGTTACGGTAAAAGTCGGTTTTCTCCGAGCCGAATATGGGCTGAAGCTTTATGTCGAGTCCGCCGATTCGTCTGAATGCATCCTCAACACGCTGCTGTTTTATCTTAAGCTCAGCTTCGTAGCTGATATGGCGGTAAACACAGCCGCCGCATCGGTTGAAAACGGGGCAATCGACCTCAATTCTGTCGGTAGATGGCTTGATAATCTGCATAGCCTTTGCAACAGAATAGTTCTTTTTTACTTTTATTGCGTGGGCAAGTACGGTGTCGCCGACCGCAGTGTTGCTGACAAAAACAGCCATTGAGTCTTTGTGCCCCACACCGCTGCCTTCAGCTGTCATACCTGTTATTTCAAGCTCAAATTCATCATTCTTTTTCAAGTCTGTTACCTCTGTGGTGAGAAATAATGTAATTAATAATCTTATATATTGCGTAGCTTGCGGCAACACCTATAACGCTTCCGAGTGCATCTACCGCAAGGTCGGTGAACTGGAATGCCCTGCCGTCAATAAATATCTGATGTATTTCATCTGTAAAAGAATAGAATACGCTGATTGCAAACGGAAGTATGATTTGGGGTTTGTGCGTTGTCTGATAGAGTGCGTTGAACAACAGTAAGCTCAGTCCGCAGTATTCAAGTCCGTGTGCGATTGAGCGGAAGGTTTCGTGGCCGATAAAACTGACAAAAGCTGTAAATATCTTGGCAAAGAAACCCATTACGTTCTGGCTTAGTTCACCGGATTCTTCGGCAGGCTGATGTGACAGTGCAAATATTATAGCCATACATACAGCAACAAGAAACCAGCTTACAACCGCTATTGCTTTTTGTTTTTTGCTCATATAATTTTTCCTCTTATTTAAGTAGCTCTGTATTACAAAGTGAAATGACGTTACCCGAATTGAGTATACTGACCGAAGTTATCTTCGGGTTTGTTGCAATATATCTGCTGTGGAAAAACAGCGGCACGATGACAGCATTCTGTATAAGATATTCCTGTGCGGCGGTGCATCCCTTTACCACGCTCTCTGCAGAGCCTGCTGTGAGAAGCTGGGAGAGCAGAGTGTTGAAATTGCCTGAGTTGTAGTGGCATATATTGCCTGAATCCCGGAAGGAATAAAGAAACTCAACAGCAGTCTGGGCGTCTGTAGTTATAGGTGCAAAAGCACACTGGTAGTTTCCTCTGTGTACACGTAAATCAAGTTCTTCAGCGGTTACAACCTCGACCTTTGCAGAAAGCTTTATACCGAAAAGTTGCTGCCATTCCTGAATTATCCTGCGTATGGCGGTTTCGTATTCCTCGGTACAGAGAATGCTGAATGAACATTCTCTGCCCTGTGTGTATTCGTCAAAATATTTCTTAGCCGCTGTGGTATCATACCTGAGAGAGCCGAGCACGGGTGCGACCTGATTGTACGGTTTGCCGTCAACGGTACAGGATGGCGGAATTATACCAGTAGCCAGCTTCGGGCTGCCTTTGGCGGACGAGCGTATATCGTCAAAGTTCATTGATTTTACAAGTGCAAGTCGGAATCTCGTGTTGCTCATTACAGAGTCAGAGCAGTTGAAAACAAAGCCCCACACCGTATTCTGTATCTCATATACGTTACAGCCTTCGTCCCTTGCCGTATCTGCCTGAGAAGCAGTCAGCGGTACTGCGGCATATTTTTCTTCAAGAAGATTGTCGAGAATAATCTGCTCGTCCTGCGTGAAAGCGTAAGTCAGTGAGTAGACCCTGGCAGGTGCCTGAAGATTGTCGGCATTTCGTCGGAGTAATATGTTGCTTCCGCTGTACCAGCGTGACAGGTAAAATGCACCGTTGCACAGTACGTTTTCGGCACTGAGTCCGTATCTGCCTTTGGTGGCTTCAAAGAATGCACGGTTGCACGGTGCGGTAACCGGCTCGGTAAGAATCTGCATAAACTCTGAACTTGCGTATTCAAGCTCAATCTGTAATGTGTAATCGTCAAGTGCTTTTACTCCGAGCTGACTGACGGGAAGCTGACCTTTATTTACCTTTTCGGCATTTTTTATCATATAAAGTCTGTAAGCTTCGGGAGCTTTTGTATCGGGGGAAAGAGCACGCTGAAGGCCGAAAACAAAATCGTGTGCGGTAACACGCAGGTCTATTGCTGTTTCGTAGCCTTCACCGAAAATTTCTTCGTGGTTGGAGTTTATGTGCCATTTGTTGCCTTCGTGCAGTCTGAATGCGTAAACAAGTCCGTCAGGTGAGGCTGATACGGCTTTTGCTGCGGCAGGTACGATTTTGCCCTCGCTGTCGGTTTTCATCAGACCTTCGTAGCAGTTAGCCGCTATTGTAAGGCTTTCGGAAGTGTCGGCTGTCTGAGGGTCAACCGAAACGGGCTCGTTTGCCATAGGGCAACGCAGCTCAGCATCCTTTACCGTGCTTGAACAGGCTGTAAAAGAACAACAGATTATTAAAATTGCAAGGGTAACTGAAATTATTTTTAATGCGATTTTTTGCATTTGCATCACTCGCTTTATGTTGTGGTTTTATTGATATTATCATCATTATATATCATTATAAGCGATTTAGCAAATGTTTTCGGATAGTTTTGGTGAAAAAGAAGTACATAAAAAGAAGTTACAGAAATATGAAAATTTTGTGCAATTTCTAAAAAAATTCTTGAAATGGTGAAAAGGTTATGTTATAATTCACCATAGTATTCGCTGTTTGGCGGATATAGACTTCATTTTTGTATTTTTATAGGTCGGATTATTTCCGTTACCTTAAGGAGGAAAACACATTGAAAGCGTATAACGCAAAAGACATCCGTAACATTGCTCTTGCAGGCCACGGCGACAGAGGTAAGACAACTCTCGCCGAAGCTATGCTTTATATTGCCAAGGCAACAGACCGTCTCGGCCGAGTTGCTGACGGAAATACAGTGCTTGACTTTGATCCCGAAGAAAAGCGTCGCACAGCGTCCGTTTCTACTGCTGTTGCTCCTCTCGAGTGGGGCGGCTGTAAGATAAATCTTCTCGACACTCCCGGTATGTTCGACTTTGCAGGCGGTATTGCAGAGGGTATCCGTGCAGCTGAGTGTGCACTTATCGTAGTAGGCGGCAGTATGGAGAAGTTTGACGTCGGTGCAGAAAAAGCTCTCAAGGCAGCCAACAAGAGAGGCATCGCAAAGATGTTTGCTGTTACAAGACTTGATACAGAGCATAACGACTTCTACCGTACCTTCAACACAATCGTTGCTCAGGTCGGTGCATCCGCTTGCCCGATGGTAGTACCGCAGATTGTTGACGGTAAGATTGTAAGCTACGTAAACCTTGTTACAAACAAGGCTTATTCATACACATACGGCAACGCAAACGAAATCGATATGCCCGATGACGACCGCGTAAACGCTATGAGAGACATCTTCAACGAGGCTGTTGCTTCTGCTGACGATGCACTTATGGAGAAATTCTTCGAGGGTGAAGCATTCACTCAGGAAGAAATCGTAAACGGTCTTAAGGAAGGTATCGCTTCCGGTGCTGTTGTACCCGTATTTGCTTGCGCAGGTTACACAATGGATGCTGTTGATATGCTTCTTGACGGTATCGCAAACTTTGCTCCCGATGCTACAAACCTCAATGAGGGCGTTGAGTGCGACGAAAACGGTCCTCTTGCAGCTATCTGCTTTAAGACTGTTGCTGACCCGTTTGTCGGTAAGATGTCATACTTCAAGGTCGTATCCGGTAAGCTCACATCTGACGTTCAGGCTATCAACTCACGCACAGGTGAGCCCGAGCGTATGGGTAAGCTCGTTACGGTACGCGGCGGTAAGCAGGAAGATGCTGCTTGCATCCCTGCAGGTGATATCGGTGCGGCTACAAAGCTTGCTAACACAGTTACAGGCGATACACTTTATGCACCGAAGAACGAGGTTGAGCTTGAGCCCGTTTCATTCCCCGCACCCTGCTTCTCAATGGCAGTACACGTACGCAAGAAGGGCGAGGAAGAAAAGGTTGCCGCAGGTATGCTCCGCCTTGCAGAAGAAGATCCCACAATCAAATTTGCTATCAATAAAGAAACACGTGAGCAGGTTGTCAGCGGTCTCGGTGAGCAGCACCTTGACGTTGTCAAGTCAAAGCTCAAGGCTAAGTTCGGCGTAGAGGTTGACCTCACAGTGCCGAGAGTTGCATACAGAGAGACTATCCGCAAGGTAGTTGACAAGCAGGGCCGCCATAAGAAGCAGTCCGGCGGTCACGGTCAGTTCGGTGACGTATGGATTCGTTTTGAGCCGTACATGGGAGAAGAGGACTTTGTATTCACATCTGACGAAGTTGTCGGCGGTGCAGTTCCTAAGAACTTCTTCCCCGCAGTTGAAAAGGGTCTTCGCGAGTGTATTGCAAAGGGTCTTATCGCAGGCTATCCGATGGTAGGCATCAAGGCTGCTCTTCACGACGGTTCTTATCACCCCGTTGACTCTTCTGAAATGGCATTCAAGACAGCTGCTGCTCTTGCATTCAAGGCTGCTATCCCCGAGGCTCAGCCCACAATTCTTGAGCCTGTCGGTCTTCTTAAGGTATATATGCCCGAATCAAAGTTCGGCGATATCATGGGCGATATCACAAAGCGTCGAGGCCGTGTTATCGGTATGGGTCCGTGCGATGAGCCTACTCTTCAGGAGTTTGTCGCTGAAGTTCCTATGGCTGAAATGGGCGATTTCGCAACAGTTCTGCGTCAGGTTACTCAGGGCAGAGGCTACTTCAATTTTGAGTTTGTACGCTATGAGGATGCTCCGATGAACGTTCAGCAGAAGGTTATCGAAGACGCAAAGGCAAGAATGGAAGAAGAATAATTCTTCACAATAAATAATCAATCCCCGTCGGTGATGATGAGTCACAGACGGGGATTTTTTTAGTAGCTGTTGTTTTTAGGGGTTAATCTTTTGAGCAGAAGTATCAGCGGGCAAATCAGCATACCGCATACAAAGTTGCTTATACCGTGAGTTATATCAAAGGGAAGTCCTGCGGCAATCCAGGTAAGCATTCCTTTGAAGTCAAGACCGAAAAGCAGAGCCTGGGCAGGTGCGTAAAGCACACCGTAAAGAAATCCGTGCAAGGCACATACCGCAGAATAAATGAACGGTTTTGCCTTTTCGGGCAGCTTTTTCGGCAGCAGCATTACCGCACCCCAGAGCAGAGTCCATATATAAAGATAGGGTATCCACCACGTACCGAATCCGTTAAGCAGACCTGTAATCAGTATAAAGATATACAGAGGATACAATGCTTTTTTGCGGTAAACAACTGTCATTGCGACAATGAACGTGCCGATAAGGTGAATGTTAGGCAGTACGTCCATCAGTACTTTTGATGCGAACATCATTGCACCGAGCATACTGAAAACTGCAATTTCACGTACGTTCAGTTTCATTTTTCTGCCTTGAATGAGTATACTTCACCGGGCTTGATTTCGGTCATATCAACACCTGTCGGTGCCATTT
The DNA here is from genome assembly GCA_045531935.1 of Acutalibacteraceae bacterium. Taxonomy (GTDB): domain Bacteria; phylum Bacillota; class Clostridia; order Oscillospirales; family Acutalibacteraceae; genus UBA8612. The sequence continues at coordinate 60,348 of JAZSEX010000036.1, forward strand.
CTCCGTTTATGTAAAAAGCCCAGTACATACCGTCTTTGTCATAGTCGAGTGTGATGCCGTTTACCGTTTTTACGTACAGACCGTAAGGACCCTCGTCACCAGAAATAAGTCCTTCATCCTGCAGAGCTTCACCGACGGTTTTTTTATCTGTTGTGACAGTGAAATCGGTCGTTTTGCCGTCTGCATCGGTAACGCTGAATTTGAATTCAGAGGTTACTGCAGAGGTTTCGGACGTGTCGGGATTTTCGGTTGGGGTTGTACTGTTGCATCCGAATGTGAAAAGTGCTACAGCCGCAATAAGCACCGCACAAACAAGCACAGACAACGTTTTTTTAATCTGAGTCTTTTGCATAGTTGTGTCTCCTTAAAATATTTTATTTTTTGTCCCTGAACGGTCAGCACTCGTAACCTTTGTTCGCAGGCAATTATCATCCGGGTATTTCGACTGCGGTATCCGTTTTTCCGCCTTCTCGAGAAAAAATCTCAATGGCTTGTCCCCGATTTGCGGCATCGGGCAGGAGAAACGGTAAATATATACCTCACGGCGACGGGCTCGTGCAGGAGTTACACCTGCTTCCCCGACAATGACAGGGCAATTATAGCACACACTTTATATATTGAGCAACCGTTAATATAAAAAAACATCGGTTATCCGACAGGATAGCCGATGTTTTGTAAGTTTATGTTTAATCAGATGAGACCCTGTGCCATCATAGCATCTGCAACCTTCTGGAAGCCTGCAATGTTTGCACCTGCAACAAGGTCGTAACCGAAGCCGTAAGCCTCAGCAGCTGCTGCAGAGGAGTCGTGGATGTTCTTCATAATCTGCTTGAGCTTTGCGTCAACCTCTTCAGCTGTCCAGCTGTATCGCATTGAGTTCTGGCTCATTTCAAGAGCAGATGTTGCAACACCGCCTGCGTTTACAGCCTTTGAGGGAGCAACTGCCTTGCAGTTTTCCTTAAGATACTCGAGAGCATCGTTTGTTGTGGGCATATTTGCAACCTCGATGTAGTAGGGAACACCGTTTGCAACAAGCTTCTCAGCTTCTGTCATATTGATTTCGTTCTGAGTTGCACAGGGCATTGCGATGTCAACCTTAACGCCCCAGGGCTTCTCGCCTGCGTGGAACTCTGCACCGAACTTGTCAGCATAATCCTGAACCTTGTCACGGCCTGAAGCACGCATTTCGAGCATATATTCAATCTTCTCGTCTGTTGAGATACCGTCAGCATCATATACGTAGCCGTCGGGGCCGGAGATTGTAACAACCTTACCGCCGAGCTCAGCAATCTTCTTTGCAGCACCCCATGCAACGTTACCGAAGCCGGAGAGAGCAACAGTCTTGCCCTTGATATCTTCACCGAAGTGCTTGAGCATTTCAACTGCGTAGTATGTTGCACCGTAGCCTGTAGCTTCGGGACGGATGAGAGAGCCGCCGTAGGAGAGACCCTTACCTGTGAGAACACCGTTCTCGAATGTGCCCTTGATTCTCTTGTACTGGCCGTAGAGGTAGCCGATTTCTCTGCCGCCTACGCCGATGTCACCTGCGGGAACGTCAATGTCGGGACCGATGTGTCTGTAAAGCTCTGTCATGAAAGCCTGGCAGAAACGCATAATCTCTGCGTCGCTCTTACCTCTGGGGTCGAAATCGGAGCCGCCCTTTGCGCCGCCGATGGGAAGACCTGTAAGGCTGTTTTTGAAGGTCTGCTCAAAAGCAAGGAACTTCATAATGCCGATATATACTGAGGGATGGAAACGAAGACCGCCCTTGTAAGGACCGATAGCTCCGTTGAACTGTACTCTGTAACCGGTGTTAACCTGAACGTTGCCGTTGTCGTCAACCCAGGTAACTCTGAAAGAAATCTGTCTTTCGGGTTCAGCCATTCTCTCAAGAAGAGCAACCTTCTCGTATTCGGGATGCTGGTCGATAACGGGCTTGATTGATTCGTAAACCTCTGTTACGGTCTGAACAAATTCGGGCTCGTTAGCGTGTTTTTTTGCAACAGCATCAATTGTGCGTTTGATGTAATCCATATCTTACACTCCTTCTATAAATGACACGGTAAAACCGTTTTTTATACTTATTTTATACAATTTTAAAAAGTATGTGAACTATTTTATACCAACAGCATTGAAAATGCAATAAAAAATTACAAACTTTCATAATTTTGTGAGAAATGTTGAAAATCACAGACGAGGTAGCATTATTTTGCAACATCTGACAATAAAACTTTCATAATCCTGCAAAAACTATACATTTTCCTGCAAAATTGCAAATAAAATAAAATCTTGTACTTGATTAAATGAATATAGTGATATATAATAATATAGTTATTATCGTAATGTTCCCGTATGGGACGAAAGGGTGTAATTGTGTTGAAGAGAACAGGATTCGACAATGCGGTTTATATCAGC
>JAZSEX010000029.1:0-3686 GCA_045531935.1 Acutalibacteraceae bacterium
ACCCTTGGCGGTAAGCTTCCTCAGAGAAAGATTGTTACCGGTGCAGCAAACGGCTACAGCTCCTATGGTAACCAGATTGGTCTTGCAACCGGTCTTGTAGATGAAATTTATCATCCGAACTATGTAGCTAAGAGACTGGAAATCGGTGCTGTTATGGGTGCCGCTCCAAGAAGAAACGTTATCCGTGAAAATTCCGATCCGGGCGATATCATCATTTTAATGGGTGGACGTACCGGTCGTGACGGCTGCGGCGGTGCAACAGGCTCCTCCAAGGCACACAACACAGAGTCAATCGAAACCTGCGGTGCAGAGGTACAGAAGGGTAATCCGCCCACAGAGCGTAAGCTCCAGCGTCTCTTCCGCAATCCCGAAGCAGCAAAGCTTATCCGCCGCTGTAACGACTTCGGTGCAGGCGGTGTCTGCGTTGCAATCGGTGAGCTTGCAGACGGCCTTAAGATTGAGCTTGACAAGGTAACCAAGAAGTACGACGGTCTTGACGGTACAGAGCTTGCAATCTCCGAATCTCAGGAGAGAATGGCTGTTGTTCTCGATGCAGGTGACGTAGAGAAGTTCTCCGAGCTTGCCGCTACAGAAAACCTTGAGGCAACAGTTGTTGCAAGAGTAACAGAGGAAGCAAGACTCGTTATGTACTGGAGAGGCGACAACATCGTCAATCTCAGCCGTGCATTCCTCAACACAAACGGTGTCACACAGAAGGCAACCGCAGTTATCACTTCACCCGATGCAGACAAGAATTACAGAGAGCTTGTTCCCTGTGTTCTTTCCGATAAAGAGGGCGTTGAAGCTCTCAAGGCAAACCTCGGCAGACTTGAGGTTTGTTCACAGATCGGTCTTTCCGAGCGTTTTGACGCTTCAATCGGTGCAGCTACAGTCAATATGCCCTTCGCAGGCAAGACTCAGCTCACACCTGAAGAGGCTATGACAGCAAAGGTTCCCGTACCCGGCGGCAAGACAGATGCCGCAACAGCAATGAGCTACGGCTTCATTCCTGCGCTCAGCCGCTGGAGCCCGTTCCACGCTGCAGCTTACGCAGTAACAGAGTCACTTGCAAAGCTTGCCGCAACAGGTGCAGACCCCTTCAAGGCAAGACTCACATTCCAGGAGTACTTCGAGCGTCTTAACGCAGTGCCCGAGCGTTGGGGCAAGCCCGCAGCTGCTCTTCTCGGTGCTCTCACAGCTCAGCTCAAGTACCGCACACCGTCAATCGGCGGTAAGGACAGTATGTCAGGCTCATTCAACGACCTCGATGTACCGCCCACACTCGTTTCCTTCGCAGTTTCAATGACAAAGGCAAGCAAGGTCGCTTCCGCAGCATTCAAGTCTGCAGGTAACAAGGTTTACCTTGCTGAGCTTCCCGTTGATTCCGATACACTTCTTCCCGATTGGGATAAGGCAAAGGCACTCATTGCAGACGTTTACAAGGCAGTAAGCGAGGGCACAATCCTCAGTGCAAGCGTTGTAAAAGAGGGCGGCGCAGCAGCCTGCGTATGTAAGATGGCATTCGGTAATATGTTCGGCTTTGATTTTGCAGACGGTATCACAAAGCGTGAGATGTACGCTCCGCTCGTAGGCTCATTTGTAATTGAGTGTGCAGGTGATGCTCCTGTAGCCGCAAAGCTCTTCGGTACAGTTACATGTAACGGCGAGTTCACTCTCGGCGGCGAAAAGGTTGCAACAGCTGACCTTGTAGAAGCATGGACAGCAAAGCTCGAGGGCGTATTCCCAACAGACGCTGTTTCACCCACAGGCGGCAACAAGGTTTCTCTCTTCACAGAGCGTAACACAGCGGCTCCCGCAATCAAGGTTGCAAAGCCCAGAGTAATTATCCCCGTATTCCCCGGCACAAACTGTGAGTTCGATACAGCACGTGCATTCGAAAATGCAGGTGCAGAAGCAGAAATCCTTGTCATCAAGAACCTCACTGCTTCCGACATCGAGCAGAGCATGGAGGCATTCGTCAAGGCAATCAACGCTTCACAGATTATTATGCTTCCCGGCGGCTTCTCCGGCGGTGACGAGCCCGACGGCTCCGGTAAGTTTATCGCTACAGCTCTCAAGAATCCGAGAGTCAAGGAGGCTGTAACAGCTCTTCTTGAGCAGCGTGACGGTCTTATGCTCGGTATCTGTAACGGCTTCCAGGCTCTTATCAAGACAGGTCTTGTACCCTACGGTAAGATTGTCGACACAGCTCCCGATGCTCCGACTCTTACTTTCAATAACATCGGCCGCCACGTTTCTCATATGGCTTACACAAGAGTTACATCCGTCAAGTCACCTTGGTTCTCAATGTGTGAGGCAGGCGATATCCACGCAGTGCCGATTTCACACGGTGAAGGCAGATTTGTTGCAGACGAGGCTCACCTTCAGCAGCTTATCGCAAACGGTCAGATTGCTACACAGTATGTTGACCTTGCAGGTAACGTAGCAGACGCTATGCCTTACAACCCCAACGGCTCCGTACTCGCAATCGAGGGTATCACAAGCCCCGACGGCCGTGTCCTCGGTAAGATGGCTCACAGCGAGCGTAAGGGCGACAACCTCTACAAGAACGTTCCCTACAACAAGGACCAGAAGATATTCGAGTCCGGTGTTAAGTACTTCAAGTAATGCGTTTTGAAAAAACGCAAATCATGCAGAATGAAATTCTGCAAATCATGATTTCGAAGAAATCAAATCATGCCGTGAGGCAAATCATAAGTGTGTTTCACACAGTATAGCGATTTAATCGGGATATTAAAAATGATTTGCTTCGCATGATTTGGCTTAACGCCATGATTTGTTGCTTGATGCAACATGATTTGAATTGATAAATCAATTCATTGTTGTTTTTCGATGAATTAACATCATATATATATCACAGCATACAGAAAGTTTGGTAATACTATGAAATACGCAGTAGTTTTATATGACGGAATGGCAGACTATCCCGTAGACGCGCTCGGCGGCAAAACTCCTATGGAGCTTGCAAAGAAGCCCTTGTTTGACCGTATGGCAAGAAAGGGCGAGGTCGGTCTCGTACGTACCGTTGCCGCGGGTCTCAAGCCCGGCAGTGATGTTGCAAACCTCTCTGTCCTCGGCTATGACCCTGCAGTCTGCTATACAGGCCGCTCACCGCTTGAGGCTATCAGCATCGGCGTAAAGATGAGCGATACTGACGTTGCTCTCAGATGTAACGTCGTAACTCTTTCAGATGAAGAGAATTATGACGATAAGACTATGATTGATTATTCCGCAGGCGATATCTCCAGCGAGGATGCGGCAGAAATCATCAAAACCGTGCAGGAGCATTTCGGCGGCGGTGAGTTTGATTTCTATCCCGGTGTCAGCTACCGTCACTGCCTTATTCACCACGGCGGTACAACCGAGCTCGGCACAATGACTCCGCCTCACGATATTTCCGACAGAGTTGTAGGCAGCTATATCTCAACCGCACCTTCAGCCGAAAAGCTGACAAAAATGATGCGTGAGAGCTATGACCTGCTCAAGGACCACCCCGTAAACAAGAGAAGAATTGCCGAGGGCACACGTCCTGCAAACTCAATCTGGCTCTGGGGTGAGGGCACAAAGCCCCAGCTTGAGAATTTTGAAGAGAAATTCGGTATGAAGGGCTGTATCGTTTCTGCCGTTGACCTGCCCAAGGGTATCGGTATCGGTGCAGGTATGCT
>JAZSEX010000058.1:0-50587 GCA_045531935.1 Acutalibacteraceae bacterium
ATGTATGCAAGCTCCTTGCCGTAACGGTCAGCCTGCATCCAACGCTCGGGAAGATCAACGTCATCGTTTGTCGGGCCTCTGTCGGAGTAGATGCCGAGAGTTGCGCCGATAATGGGCATAAAGTTGAAGCCGTGCTCGCCAAGAACCTGGTTCATAGCGGCGGTGTAGTCACCGGAGAGCTGCTTGCCTGAGCTTTCGTCAGTCTTAAGACCTGTGATGTAGGGATGAGCAGGCTCGTTTACGATGTATGTTTCAGCAGCCTCATCGTTGTAGGGATCGAAACGGAATACATACATATTGCCGTCGTAACCGGAGGGATCGCGGTCATCGAAGAAGTATTCGGAGCAATCCTTCTGGCTGAAGTTGAGGTCGCCCTCTTCCATGTCTTCAACAGCGTTCTTGATGGACTGTGCTGTACGTTCCTTGAGCAGGTTCATAAATGTCTCATCCGGGCCGGGCATTGTCTTGAAGATAAACTGACCTGTGAGAGCTGCGAGAGTGTTGTTTGCCATCTTGAGGAAGAAGGGATTCCAGAGACCCATAGTGTCAATTTCGCTATGGCAGTGTGTAGCTGTAACGTTGATGGAAACAATGTTGTTTTCCTTTGCATAGTCTGCAAGGAGAGCACGTACGTCACGGATATCCTTGTTGGAGATACCGATACACTCGATTGTGCAGAATGCAACCTTGCCTCTGCCTGAGCCGTCATCCATAACGACTGTGTAAACGTTCATATCGTCGAGAACTTCTTCAACAGTGTTGGAGGGGAAGTTCTGAAGAAGGTAACCGCCGAGATAGTAGGGTCTGTCGAGAATATCGTCGGGTACGAGACTTGTCTGGTCGTAGCCGAGGCTCCACTGACCGTCGGGGTTAGCGTCGATAAATTCTTTATGACCTGCCATAAAGTTGGGGCTGTCATACTCGTCTGCATTGACAAAAGTTGTGTTAGCAACGGGAGCGGGAACAGCGAGGAGATTGAGAATATCCATAAAGAGAAGCTCAAGGTATGTATATGCGATAGCTTCCTTCTGCTGCTCTGTCTTTGCACCGATCATTGCAATAATAGCTTCAACAGGGTTGAGAAGATTGAGAGCTTTTCCGTTTATGCGTACATATACGGGGTCTCCGAATTTTCTGTTGCAGGTGATTGAACTTGGAATGTAGGAGTTGTCGACTTCTTCCTCTGCGAGGTCAGCCTGAGCTGCACCTGCGGATGTTGCAGCTGTAACAGCTGTGAACATAAGCAGAAGGCTGAGAAGAACGGCAAGAACCTTTTTGAGAGATTTCATTGTGTTTTCCTCCGTTTTGTGTGGATTGTGATTTTAAGTTGATATATAAGCATAATCAACTAATAATACATTATACATATTATCACAAATCAAAAAATAAAAGCAACGGCACTATTACAGAAATTAAGTATAAAATATTGGTTAATATTACTGTATTTCAATTTTATATAATATATTGAGTTGACTATTCGGAGTTGTTTTGTTAAAATGCATAATGGTAGTATCTTATTTAAAGGAGAAACGTATGGATAAAATAACTTTTGTCGCAAAACTCCTTGATTTTTTACGGTTCTTACAGAAAAAAACGGTGCTTTTAGCTCCCTTATGGCTGCTTGTTATTGCACTTTCGGGTGTGTTTGAGCTTGCAAGTGCGCCAAACCGTCCCGAAGAGGTTTCAAAAACAATGCTTGTCAACGTCGATTCGTGGGACCGCTCACAGGATATGACGACAGACGGCAGGAATTTCTGGTTCAGCAGTAAATACGGTCTTATCAAAACCGAGCTCGACTGTGAAACGCTTTCTCTGCGCAAATCCGATGCAATCCCGAAGGATTTTGTCGAGAATTTCGGCTCGGCCCATATCGGCGGTATCAGCTATTATAAGGACAAGCTCTACTGTGCAGTTGAGGACAGTAAGGTCTGGCAGCATCCGCTTATCCTTGTTTACAATCCTCATACTCTCGAGTATACGGGTGAATATTACCACCTCGACCCCGAAAAGCATACCAAGGGTCTGCCGTGGATTGCAGTTGACCCCGACAGCGGTGTGGTTTACACCTCGTCGAGAGATAACTCAACAGAAATTATGAGATACGACACAAATACTCAGCAGTATCTCGAAAGTATTACGCTTGTAAATCCCGAAGAGGATTTCAATATACACAAAATTCAGGGCGGTGAGGTGAGCGACGGTGTGCTCTACCTTGCAACCAACAACGAAACGCAGGCTGTCTACTCCGTAGAGCTTGCGAGCGGTAAGGCAGAAAAACTGTTTGACCGCAACCTTTTCTCAGGCAGTGAGGGCGAGGGCATAGCTGTGCTCGCTACCGAAGACGGTGCATATCTCCACTGTATGGATATGAGCCCGATTTTCCTCTCCTGCTACGTAAGACATTTCGCATTACCGACAGATTAAACTCAGAAAGGCAAAAAAATGCTCGAACTCAAAAATGTATCTTTTACCGTTGAAAACTCGGGCGGTGACCTTGAAATAATCAAGGACGTTTCGCTTACAGTAAACGACGGAGAATTTCTCGTAATCACAGGCCCTAACGGCGGCGGTAAGTCAACTCTTGCCCGCCTTATTATGGGCATCGAACAGCCGACGGGCGGTCAGATTCTGCTCGACGGCAAAGACATCACAAACCTTTCCGTAACCGAAAGAGCACGCTGCGGTGTCGGCTACGCTTTTCAGCAGCCTCCGCGATTCAAGGGGCTGACTGTACGCAGACTTCTCAGCCTTGCTCACGGTGAGGAGCTTCCGGAGGATGAGTGCTGTGCCTACCTTACAAACGTAGGTCTCTGCTCAAAGGATTATCTCAACCGTGAGATTGATGCTTCTCTCTCGGGCGGTGAGGTAAAGCGAATTGAAATAGCTTCGCTTATGGCACGTGAGCTCAAGATGGCAATATTTGATGAGCCTGAAGCAGGCATCGACCTGTGGAGCTTCTCAATGCTTGTCGAAACCTTCAAAACAATGAGCAGACGCCGCCACAACAGCGTTATCATAATCTCACATCAGGAGCGTATAATGCAGCTTGCCGATAACATTGCAGTTATCGCAAACGGCACTGTCAAGACAATCGGTGCAAAGGATGACGTATTCCCGAAGCTGATGAGTGAGCTTGGCGAAAACTGCGGATTCAGAGGAGGTAACGCATAATGCTTGATTCAATTAAGAAAAATCTCCTCTTCTCAATAGCAGATATCGACAGCATACCCGACGTCGGTGCATTCAATCTCCGTGTCAACGGTGAAGGTTTTGCACGTTCATCAACCGAAACCGTTACGATTGAGCCTAAGAAGGATAAAAACGGTATTGATATCACCGTAAAGCCTTTTGCCAAGGCGGACAGAGTGCATATCCCCGTTATCGTTACGGAATCGGGTGTAAACGATACGGTTTACAATGATTTTTATATCGGTGAAGGTGCCGAGGTGCACATAGTCGCAGGTTGCGGTATCCATAACGACGGTGACTGTGACAGCAGACACAACGGTATACACCGCTTCCACATCGGCAAAAACGCAAAGGTCACCTATGTCGAGAAGCATTACGGTGAGGGTGACGGCAACGGTACACGTGTGCTCGACCCCGTAACCGAGATATATATGGATGAGGGTGCCGAGTGCGAAATGGAAACAGTCCAGATAAAGGGCGTTGATTCCACCGAGCGTAAAAGCATTGCTCACCTCAAGGCAAACGCAAAGCTTGTTGTAACCGAGCGGCTTATGACTCACGGCAAGCAGTACGCAAGAAGCGATATGGAAATCGACCTTGACGGTGAGGATTCATCAGCTCAGATTATTTCACGCTCCGTTGCGAAAGATACCTCCGAGCAGATTTTCTACCCCCGAGCAGTCGGTAACTGCCGTTGCCGTGCTCACGTACAGTGCGACACCATTATTATGGACAGTGCAAGGGTACGCTCAATTCCCGAAATCGCAGCTAACCATGAGGATGCCCAGATAGTCCACGAAGCGGCTATCGGTAAGATAAATAACGACCAGCTCACAAAGCTCTGCACACTCGGTATGACACCCGACGAAGCAGAAGAAGTTATTATCGAAGGCTTCCTCAACTGATAAAGTCAAAATAAAAAAGGAGAATAAAAAATGGCACAGGAATACTTTTGCGCCCCTGACGGTAAGCTGAACCGTAAGAGAACCATTCTCACAGGCTTTGGTTTTATGGCAAGCTCCATCGCATGGGCAATCTACGACCCCTACATCACAAAAATCCTCAACAAGCTCCTCACCGAATCAGCTATGATCACAAGCTGGAGTGCAAAGCTCAACGAAGCTTTCCCCTTCCTTGCAAGATTTGCTGAATCCCAGGGTCAGGATGTCAACCTGGCAGGCGGCGGCATCACTCTTGTTCCGCTCTTCATCGGTATTATTATGACATTCGATAACATCTTCGGTGTTATCTTCCAGCCTACTTTCGGTAAGCTTTCCGACCGTACTCATTCAAAATTGGGTAAGCGCCGTCCGTTCATCATCTTCGGTGCTCCCGTTTCCGCTTTCCTCTTTGCGGTCATTCCGTGGGTTGCTTTGTCAAATTCACTTGCACTCACAATGTTCTTCATCATCCTCTTCGTTTTCTCTATGTCGCTCTGGCGTGCACCCGTTGTTGCACTTATGCCTGCGCTTACACCTCCCTCACTCCGCAGTGAAGGTAATGCAATCATCAACCTTATGGGCGGCGTCGGCAGTGCAATCGGTATGTTTGCAGGTACAGTAGTAGGTATCTTTTACAAGCTTGCAACAGGTGTCGAAATCACAACAGAAAACGAAACCATCGCTTTCCCGTACGTGTTCCTTACAGGTGCGGTTGTTATGGTTATCGGTATGCTTGTTATTCTGTTCTTTGTCAAAGAGCCTTCAAGCAAGCTTGAGGCTGTCGGCGAGCGTAACAGAGCTGCAGACGAAAAGGCTGCAAAGAAGGCAGAGAAAGAAGCAAGAAAGGCACAGAAGCTCTCAAAGGGCGAGCGTGTCAGCCTTATCTTTATGCTTGCAGGTCTTTTCTTCCTCTTCTGCGGCACAAACGCAATCACAACCTTCTTTGCTCTGTTTGCTGCTGAAATTCTCGGCAAGACAACAGCCGAAGCTACAATTATGACAACTCTCTTTGCCGTATGTTCCGCTATTGCAGCTATCCCTGCAGGCTACATGGGCAAGAAGATCGGCAGAAAGAAGACTATCATCATCGGTCTTATCGCATTCATGGCTGCTTTTGTTCTCTATCTTGCAACACGCAGCGATATTATTGTCTGGGCTGTTCTTGTTATCGGCGGCTTTGCAAATATGCTTATCACCGTTAATACTCTTCCGCTTGTTCTTGAAATCGGCGGTAACGACAGAGTCGGTACTTTCACAGGCTACTACTATACAGCTACTTTCTCTGCTCAGATTGCATCACCCATCGTTTACGGTGCTGTCCGTATGCTTTCAGGCACATATATGTCGCTGTTTGTATACAGCCCCATTATGTTCGTTCTCAGTATGCTCTGCATCTTTGTCGTCAAGCACGGCGAGGCTCTTCCCGACGAAGTTATCAAGGCTGCTGAAGCTGAAGGTAACGACTGATAATATTCAATAAACCTGAATTATACCTGCGGGGGAGATTTCTCCTCCGCAGGTGATATGCTTTAAGTTACAGTTTGCTTTTCAGACTGTGATTTAAAGCATATCCGAAATTCTGATGTGGAGGGTAATAAAATGGCACAGAAAATTACTAAGAAGCAGACCCTTGTCCAGACACTTAAATTTGCAGCTTTTTCAATGGGTGCAGGCGTAATACAGACGGTTACGTTTACACTTCTAAATGAAGTTTTTCACCTTAACTACTGGGCAGCATATCTGCCTGCACTTGTACTTTCGGTGCTGTTCAATTTCACCGTTAACCGCAAGTTCACTTTCAAATCTGCGGCCAATGTCCCGATTGCAATGCTCAAGGTAGCAGGCTTCTATCTTGTATTTACTCCGCTCTCAACCTGGGGTGGTGAGCTGCTCGATACCTGGCTTAAAACAAATATTCCTGCGATTGCATCGTGGAACGAATACATAGTGCTTGCTCTTACAATGGTACTCAACCTTGTTACCGAGTATCTCTTCTGCCGTTTCTTTGTTTACCGCAACAATATGTATACAAACAAAGAAGGTCTTAAGGAGCAGGAACAGAACGCAAAAAAATAAATTATCTCAAGGAAGAAATCCTATGAAAAGAATTATCGGTATAATACTCTGTGCGGCACTGTGCTTCGGTACGCTGTGTTCGTGCTCTGCAAATAAAAAGACTGTGCTCACTGTAGGTGAGGCTGAAATTGACAGCGAAATTTTTGCGTACTTTTTCAGTGAGGCCTACAGCTTTGCAGAAAGCAACGGCGGTGACCTGCTTGCAAAGGATGAGCTTATGGCTCAGGCTGTAAACAAATGCCTGGAATACGTTGCATCAACAACGCTTTTCGGTACGCTTCAGCTTTCTCTTTCTGTCGACAGTAAAAAGAATATTGCCGACTCTGTTGAAGATGAATGGATGCTGTACGGCAGCTATTACACCGATGCAGGTATCAGTAAGCAAACAGTTTCAAAGATTATCGAGGCAAAGGAATACCGCACTCAGCTCCTGCTGTATTATTTCGGTGAGGGCAGTGAATACGAGGTAAAAGAGGACGAAATCGAGTATTATTTCGACCGCACCTACGTTGCCTTCAAGGCAATAAACGGTTATTTTACCACAACGGATGAAAACGGCGGAACTGTACCTCTGCCTGATGCTGAAATAATTGCACTTAAGGATACTTTCAATAAAAAGCGTTCACAGCTTGAAGCAGGTATGAGCTTTGCCGAAATAAACGACGGCAACGACGTCGAGCCGACGTTCATCGCTGTTTCAAACTCTGCTTATCCCGAAGGCTTCCTTGCACAGATTGCTGAGCTTGAGTATGATAAACCTACTGTTATCGAAACGGATGAATATATTTTCCTTGTTGTACGAATGGATGCCAAGGAAGGCTCAAACAACTACTACAGTACTTACAGAACAAAGTATGTTGAAGACCTGAGAGGCGAAATGCTGACCGATATGCTTGTCGCAACAGGTGAGGAGTACGGTGTGACACAGGAAAATTCACGTATAAAATCCGTTGCCAAAGACGTTATATCTGCCCGTAACGACAGAAAATAAGAAAGGGTAAAAGTGAAACTTTTTGTAAAGGATAAATGGTTTTACAAGAGCTTTTTTACAATGGCTCTTACAATCTCTCTTCAGAATGTAATAGTTTATGCGGTAAACCTTGCCGATAATGTTATGATTGGCGGCTACAGTGAGCTTTCGCTGAGTGCGGTTGCCGTAGTTAATCAGATTCAGTTTATGCTGCAGATGATTGCTCTCGGCACTTCAAACGGACTTACCGTGCTCACGTCGCAGTACTGGGGTGTCAAAAAAATGCAGCCCATACGCAGGGTTTTTGCCGTTGCGCTGACAATAGCCGTTACCCTTGCACTTGCAATATTTGCCGCTGTGTTTTTCGCACCGACTCAGGTTTTGTCACTGCTGACCGACCAGGCGGCTGTTGTCGAAGAAGCTGTACACTATGCTAAAATAGTCTGCTTCTCTTACGTGCCGTTTGTTGTTTCACAGCTTATGCTTGCACTGATGCGAAGCGTCGAAAAGGTGCGTATAGGCTTCGGCGTTTCAGTGGCTGCACTCTGTACAAACGTCGTGCTCAACTACGGTCTTATCTACGGCAAGCTCGGTCTGCCCGAGATGGGTATCAGAGGTGCCGCAACCGCAACGCTGGTATCAAGGCTTGTTGAGCTTATGGTTGTTGCTTTGTATGTCTTTGTTGCGGAAAAGAACGTTAGGCTTAAAATTTCAGACCTTTTTAAATTAGAAAAAAGCTATTTCAGAGATTACATAAAAGTCGGCTTTCCGCTTGTGCTTTCTGCCGGCAGCTGGGGCATAGCTATGACCGTGCAGGGGGCGATTCTCGGTCACCTCGGCTCTGAAACAGTGCTCAGTGCAAACAGTATTGCGAGCACGGTTTTCCAGGTGATGAGCGTTGTTGCGTATGCAGGCGGCAGTGCCTCGGGCGTTATAATCGGTAAAACCGTAGGCGAAAAGCGTATAGACGACGTAAAAAAATATACTAAAACCCTGCAGGTGCTGTTTCTTATTATCAGCGTTGTTTCAAGTGCTCTGCTCTTTGCCTGCAAGGGGCTGTTCATATCGTTTTTTAAGGTCGAGCCTGCTACGGCAGAGATGGCAAATACTTTTATAAATATTCTTTGCGTTACGCTTATCGGTACGGGCTATGAAGCACCCGTGCTCGGCGGTATAGTTTCTGCAGGCGGTGAAACGGATTTTGTGTTCAAAAACGACCTTATCTTTATGTGGGGTATTGTGCTTCCCGCTTCTCTGCTTTCGGCATTTGTTTTTCATTTTTCACCTGCTGTTACGTTTGCCTGCCTCAAGGCAGACCAGGTGCTCAAGTGTGCGGTTGCGGCTGTCAAGGTCAACCGATATAAATGGATAAAGAACGTAACGAGATAAAAAGATCAACCTTTTTATTCAATTTACCAAAAAATTTAGTTGACACTTGATTTTCGCTGTGCTATAATCGACTTGTATTATAAGTAATAGTATCCGTATAGGTGCTTTTATATTTAACGAAAGGTTTGGTGTATTACCATGAAAAGAGTAATCTCCGCAATTATCGCTTGCGTATTTGTTTTCGCAATGGCAACTACTGCTTTCGCAGCTTCCAGCCCCATTGCTCCCACAATCGACGAAACAACAACTGTTACTCCTCCCACAACAGTGACTACAACTGCTGATTCTTCAGAGAAGCCTTCCGAAGAATCTCCCGCAACAAAGCCCTCTGAGCCTACAACAAAGCCCGATGTTGACGAGGAAACAACAACAGCTGTTATCGACGAAACAACAACTCAGAAGCCTGTCGAGTCCGACACTAACCCCTCTTCTCCCGACACAGGTGCATACGTAGGCAAGACTGTATCTGCAGCAGCATTTGTTGCTCTTGCACTCGGCGGTGCAGTTATCTACACAAGCAAGAAAAAAGCTGAATAATTACCGCTCTTAAAATCAGACTGTAAAAGCCCTGTGTTCGTTAAAGAACTTAGGGCTTTTGTATATTAGAAAGGGGGCGACGGAGCTGAGCGCAGAAAACAAAGGGTATTCCATCGCAACTGAGAATACGGAAAAACAGAAAAAAAGCAAGCTTCCCGTTTTGCTGATGTTGCTTGCACTGCTTATTGTTATCGGTTGTGCCGTATATGTCGGCTCGATGTTTTTTCAGGAGCAGTCGGCAAAAGCAAGCTATGGTGAGGTTGCGGAATTAGCTTCAGGCTCATCAAAGCCGCAGGGCGGCAACGCATCGCAGTCAAGCCCCGTAGACCTTGAGTCACTGAGAAAAATAAACAGCGATGTCTATGCCTGGATCCGCATTCCCGGTACACACGTCGACTATCCTATTGCACAGAGCACAGTGAACGATAACTACTATCTTCACCGCTCGATATATAAAAAGTATCTTTTTGCAGGTATGATATATACCCAGTCGTGCAACAGCCTCAGTTTTAATGACCCTGTTACGGTTGTTTACGGTCACAATATGCGTAGCACGACTATGTTCACAACCCTTCATTATTTTGAAGACCCCGACTTTTTTGCAAAGCACGATACGTTTTATATTTACACGACTGACCGTATGCTGACTTATAAAATTGTTTCGGCTTACAAGTACGACAGCCGCCATATTATGAATTCGTTCAATTTTGCAAATCCCGTGGAACTTCATTCATTCCAGCAGCATACGCTCAATCCGCTGTCAACAATGCGTAACGTACGCAGCGGTATCACGCTTAATGCTGACAGTAAGCTCGTGGTGCTCAGCACCTGTATGTCAAACGATAAAAACTCAAGATATTTAGTAAACGGAGTGTTGATAAGCGATGTCCCGATCTCATAAGAAAAACAAGTACGATTCAGATAAAGACGTAAGCCTTAAGAGGGCTGAAATAAAGTCATACTCTGAGGATAATGACGCATTTCCCGTTTATATTCCTACAGAAAATCCGAAGCCGAAGAAGAAAAAAGGTAAAAAGATTCTGCTTATACTGCTTCTTATCTTCTTCCTTTTGGTTGCGGCAACTGCAGGCACGTTCTTCTATTTGCAGTACAAAGGTCAGAAGGACCTTGTTTCGTACGATGACGTCACAATCGACAGCATTGACGAAGCTATAGTACAGAATGACGGTAAAACGGTTGTGTACAACGGCAAGATGTACCGACTTAATGAAAACATTACGTCCATAGCTTGTATGGGTATTGATAAGGAATATCTCGGCACGTACGCAGATAAAATCGGTACGGGCGGTCAGGCTGACACCAATATGGTGCTCGCAATCGATACAAAAACCGGTAAGGTAACCGTTATCACTATTCCACGTGATATTATGGTAGACGTCGGTGTTTATACGGTTGACGGTGATTACGTCGGTGTCAGAAATCAGCAGCTCTGTCTTGCATACGCATACGGTGACGGTAAGCACACCAGCTGTGAGAATACCGTTGCATCAATTCAGCGTATTCTTTTCGGTATTCCGATTCAGTCTTACGTTTCACTCGATATGGACGGTATCGGCCCGATTAACGATTCTGTCGGCGGTGTTACCGTTACTTCACCCGAAACTATTGCCGATTTCCATGCAGGTCAGCCCGTAAAGCTTTACGGCAGACGTGCTCTCGACTTTGTGCGTGCACGTGGTAACGATACAAATGCAAGTATGCGCAGAATGGAGCGTCAGATGGCTTACGTTTCAGCCTTTGCTTCCACTGCAGTAAATGCTGCGAAGAAAGATATCGGCACCATTACAAAACTTTATAACACAACTCTCAGATATTCCTGTACAAACGTTGAACTCAGCTCAGTTACCTATCTTGCTTCAACGCTTCTTTCAAGCGGTGTTACAGGGCTTGATACTGTTTCCGTACCCGGTGAGATGAAGCGCGGAGATAAGTATGCAGAGTTCTATATGGATACGAGAGCAACGTATGAAATGATACTCAGCGTATTCTATAACGAAGTACAATAAAATTTATCACAGGCAGTCGCCGTGCTGCCTGTGATTTTTTGAGCAATAAAGGAGAAAAAAGACGTGACAAAAGCTAAAAAAAGCTCAGCACTTAAATCGAATATTATCGGTGACCGTGCTTTTTATTCGCGTATGCTCGTAATTGTCATACCGATAATTATTCAGAATACTATAACCAACGTCGTCAGTCTGCTCGATAACGTTATGGTCGGCCGTGTAGGTACACTTGAAATGTCAGCGGTTGCGATTGTGAATCAGCTGCTGTTTGTTTTTTATATCTGTATTTTCGGCGGTCTTTCGGGTGCAGGCATTTTTGCTACGCAGTATGCAGGTGCAAACGATAACGACGGCATAAAGCACTGCTTCCGTGCAAAGCTGATGATTGCTTTTGCAATGGTTGTTGTCGCTATGACAGTTTTTATCGCAATGCCCGATACGTTGGTATCTCTCTACCTTGCAGAGGATACTTCACCTGCCGATGTTGAGGCTACAATGGGCTTTGCTCTCAGCTATTTCAGGGTTATGCTCGTCGGTCTTGTGCCTTTTGCTCTTTCGCAGGTTTATTCAAGCACTCTGCGTGAAGTCGGTGAAACAAAACTGCCGATGATTGCAAGCGTTTCAGCTATCGTTGTAAACCTTGTTTTCAACTATTTCCTTATTTTCGGTACCTTCGGTTTCCCGAAACTCGGTGTTGTCGGTGCCGCTGTTGCAACTGTTTTTTCACGTTTTGTTGAGCTTGCAATTCTGCTTGTTTTCACTCACCGTCATACAGCACGCTTCATGTTTATGAAAGGTGTTTACAGAAGTCTGCATATACCTAAAAAGCTTGTTACTGATATTGCAAAACGCGGTATGCCTCTGCTCCTCAACGAGGCACTCTGGTCGGCAGGCATGGCAACGCTCAATCAGTGCTATTCGGTAAGAGGTCTCGACGTCGTTGCCGCTGTGAATATTTCGTCTACTGTTTCAAACCTTTTCAACGTTGTTTTCCTCTCAATGGGTAATGCTATTGCCATTATGGTCGGTCAGCACCTTGGTGCAAACGAGGTCGAAAAAGCAAAGCAGACAGCGTGGCGTCTTATTTCCGCAACGGTCGCAGGCTGTATCGTTATGGGTGCAATACTTGCTGTTTGTGCACCGTTTATTCCTATGGTTTACAATACTACCGAAGAAGTGCGTCAGCTTGCAACAAACCTTCTGCTGATAGGTGCAGCTTTTATGCCCGTACTCTCCTTTGCACACGATTGTTACTTTACAATCCGCTCGGGCGGACGGACTCTGCTCACGCTTATTTTCGACAGCTGCTCTATGTGGTTTGTTGCCGTGCCGCTTGCCGCTGCGCTTGCAAACTTTACGTCTCTGCCCATACTGCCGCTCTTCACTGTTGTTCAGTGTATCGAAATACTCAAGAGCATCATCGGCTTCGTGCTGGTTAAGAAGGGTATATGGATACGCAATATCATAGACGGCTGATTTGTGTAATATGTATATTCATAAAAGATGTTTTTCAGCCGTATTTTAATTAAAATGATGAAATTTAAAAACCGTAGCGGAAAATGTTGACATACGGTAAAACTGAATATATAATATAATCGGTTAGCGAGGGCTAACCGATTATTGTGACCTTGAGTTAGCTTAGGCTAACTGATGAAATCGGAGGTGTAAGGTATGAAAACTCTAAGGGAGATAAAGATCGGTGCAACAGCAAAGGTAGTCAAACTGCACGGTGAAGGTCCCGTCAAACGCCGTATTATGGATATGGGTATCACAAAGGGCGTAGAGGTTTACGTCCGTAAGGTTGCGCCGCTTGGTGACCCTATTGAGCTTATGGTAAGAGGCTATGAGCTTTCACTGCGTAAGGCTGATGCCGAAATGATCGAAGTCGAGTAAATATACAATTAATAAATTGCAAACAGTCGGTGGGGCTCATTAACTCACCGTGAAAGAGAGGAACAACATTAATGAATATCAGAATCGCCCTTGCGGGTAACCCGAACTGCGGTAAAACAACGCTGTTCAATGCGCTTACAGGTTCCAATCAGTTTGTCGGCAACTGGCCGGGAGTTACTGTTGAGAAAAAAGAAGGTAAAATGAAGAAATACGACGGCATCAGCGTAGTTGACCTGCCGGGTATTTATTCTCTGTCACCTTATACTCCCGAGGAGGTTGTTGCCAGAAATTTCCTTATCGGTGAGCGTCCCGACGTAATTCTCAATATTGTTGACGGCACAAGCCTTGAGCGTAACCTTTACCTTACCACTCAACTTATGGAAATCGGTATCCCCGTTGTTATTGCAATCAATATGATGGATATTGTGCGTAAAAACGGTGATAAGATTGATATTGGAACTCTTGAGAAAAAAATCGGCTGCAGAGTAGTTGAGATTTCTGCACTCAAGGGTACGGGTATTGATGAAGCTGCAGAAGCTGCAATCGCAGCGGCTCAGAAGAAAAAGAGCGTACCTACTCACAGCTTTTCCGGTGCGGTTGAGCACGCGCTTGCCCATATTGAAGAGGCTGCAATTCACGATATGCCGGCTGACCAACAGCGTTGGTATGCCGTAAAGATATTTGAGCGTGATGAAAAAGCACTCGAACAGCTCGGTCTTTCGCAGGAAATAATCAGCCATATCGAAACCGATATAAAGGCTGCCGAGGCAGAGCTTGACGATGACGCTGAAAGCATAATCGCAAACGAGCGATATATGTACATAACTGGCATCACCACTCAGTGCTATAAGAAAAAGAATCTCAGCAGACAGTCGCTGTCTGATAAAATAGATAAGATTGTAACAAACCGCTTCCTTGCATTTCCGATTTTTGTTTTTGTAATGATGATGGTTTATGTGCTCTCAATAGGCACTGTAGGTGATTGGACAGTTGTATTTATGAACGAAGGTCTTTTTGGCTCATTCAAAGACCTTGACCCCTCGTTCTTTGGCTATTCACTCTTTTCAAACTGGCTTAGTGTACCCGAACTTCTTGATAAAGTGCTTATCGGTGCTGACGGTACACCCGTAATTGCCGAGTGGCTTTACAGTCTGATTCAGGACGGTGTAGTCGGCGGTGTCGGTGCAGTTCTCGGCTTCGTGCCGCAGATATTTGTGCTCTTCCTTCTCCTCTCAATCCTTGAGGATATCGGCTATATGTCCCGCGTTGCGTTTATTATGGACAGACTTTTCCGTAAATTCGGTCTGTCGGGCAAAAGCTTTATCCCGATGCTTATCGCTTCGGGTTGCGGTGTGCCCGGTATTATGGCTTCCCGTACAATCGAGCAGGAGCGTGACCGCAGAATCACGGTTATGACTACAGGCTTCATTCCCTGCAGTGCCAAGATGCCCGTTGTCGGTATGATTGCAGCGGCTCTTTTCGGCGGCAGTCCTCTTATCGCAACCTCAGCATATTTCCTCGGTATCGGTGCCGTTGTTATTTCAGGCATCATACTCAAAAAGACAAAGCTTTTTGCAGGCAAGCCCGCTCCGTTTGTAATGGAGCTTCCCGCTTATCACGCACCGCTTCCGTCAAATATCTGGCGTGCAACGTGGGAGCGTGGCTGGAGCTTTGTAAAGCGTGCAGGTACGGTTATTTTTGCCGCAAGCGTAATTATCTGGGTTCTCAATTCGCTCAGCTTCAGCGGCGGAATTCACTATATCACAGGTGGCGAAAAATCTATTCTCAACGCAATCGGTGAAGTTATTGCCGTAATTTTTGCACCGCTCGGCTTCGGCAAATGGCAGGCGGCTGTAGCTACAATTCTAGGCCTGGTTGCAAAGGAAGAAATTGTCGGTGTCTTCGGCTCTCTTTCATCTATGGCAGGTGTCGACGAAACAAACTACAGCTTCATTGCATCGGTAATTTTCGGTGGCAGTAAGCTTTCTGCATATTCCTTCCTTATCTTCAACCTGCTGTGTGCACCTTGCTTTGCGGCAATGGGTGCCATCAAGCGTGAAATGAACAGTGCAAAGTGGACTGTAGGTGCAATCGGTTATATGTGTGCATTTGCCTATGCGGTTTCGCTTATTGTATATCAGCTCGGTGCGTTTTTCACAACGCTTCACTTCACCGTCGGCACTGCTGCAGCGGTAATCGTGCTTGCGTTTATGCTGTTTATGCTGCTGAGAAAAAACAAAATTAAAAAATCAACAGGAGAAAAATAAAAAATGGATTGGCCGACTTTAATTGTGGCTTCGATTGTCGCAGTACTGTTTGCCCTTGTTATCTTCTTTCATTTCAGAAACAAAAAGAAAGGCAAACATTCCTGCTCTTGCGGCGGCTGTTCAGGCTGTGCAATGAGTGACGTGTGCCACGCAAAAAAAGATTAAAAAATAAGGATAGCTGCCTGCAGTTTTGCAGTAGCTATCCTTAACTTTTTATATCTGATCAGAATACCATATCGGCAAAAATCGGGAAGTGGTCAGAAATGTACGTGTCACCGTATACGTCTCTTACTATTCTGTATTCTTTAACGTCTGTTATCTTACCATTTACGCAGATGAAGTCAATCGGCTCGCCGTCTTCACCGCCGTTGTAAGCGTGGTAGGTCTTGCCCGTCATAGTTTTTTCTGCAATATCCTGCGTATCGCCCAGGTTGCCCGAAACAAGCTGTGTGTAAAGCGGGTCGCTTTTCGGGAAATTGAAGTCACCCGTTACAACTACGGGCATATCAAAGCTGTCTGCAAGGTCGAGTATGAGCTGAAGGCCGTTTGTACGTGCCTGCTCACCTACGTGGTCAAGGTGAGTATTGAGGTGAGCATACTGCTCGCCTGTTTCCTTGTTTTCAAGTACGACCCAGGTGCAGGTGCGGTGATGCTTTGCATCCCATCCGATTGAAACCTTGTCGGGTGTTTCGGAGAGCCATATTGTGCCGCTGTCAACAAGGTCGTACTTATCCTTGCGGTACATAATCGCAGTTGCTTCACCAATGTATTTTATTCCTGTCAATCTGCCTATACCGACAATACCGTAACTGTCCTTAAGGTATGCCTCAAGTGTCATATACCAGGTGCCCTCGCACTCCTGAAGTCCTACGGAGTCGGGCATATAGTCGGCAATAAACTGCGGCACATTTTTGCCGCGGCTGTGCTCACCGTTGCGTACGTTGAATGACATAATTCTCACCGTGTCTGCTTCGGGTGCCTTTGCACCGTAATCGACGGAATCAATGCCGAGCAGGGGAATAATAAGTGCAAAAAGTGCACATACAATCTGCTTTACATGGTTGAGTATTTCTGTGAAACTCATATTTATCACCTCATTTTTATTTTAAAGCACAATAGCGGAAAAAGCAATACGGAATATACTTTTATCTTGCTAATCGGTAACCGAAATAGTATAATTACTTTTACAATAATCCGGAGGTTGTTTTATGAAAGTGTTTCTTTCTCTCATTCAGGCGTTTCTGCTTCTGATTTCATCTTTTGCAGTGCCTGATTCAAATTTCAAGTTTCTTGTTGACCGTGCGGCTGTTGACGTTACGTCAACTACCGAGTTTTCTTTCGACAGCATTTCTGCCGAAAAAATGGCAGTATCGGCTGAAGAAAAAGCAGCCTGCCGTGATTGGTATAACAGCAACGTACTTTCCGTTGACAGCCCTGCTTACGATTTTACCGTAGGCGGCAAGCCGCTGAGAAAAAATCTCAGTGACTGGGATATTTCTGTCGGCAGTGAAAGCGAAACAGGTGCGGTTTACCGCGGCGGTAAAACTACATATATCACTCTTACCCACAGCAAGAGCGGTATAGTTGCAACTGTTGAGGCTACAATTTATGAGGATAGTGCAACCTGCGAGTGGGCAGTTTTTGTCGGTAATACAGCCGACGAAAATTCACCCGTTGTCAAAAATCTCTATGCGGCTGACTGTGTTATTCCCGTAAATGGTGCCGACGTTTATATGAGCAAGGGCAGTGAGCCTGCGGCTGATGATTTTCAGCTTATGAAATCTACGCTCAGCTTTATTTCGATGACTCTTACCGCTAACGGCGGCAGAACGGAATCCGTACTGCCTTATTTCAATATACACGGTGATAATCTTTCGGCTGTGCTTGCCGTAGGCTGGTCAGGTCAGTGGTACACTTCACTTCAGCAGACCTTTGACGGTGTAAAGGTGCAGGCGAAGCAGGAAACCCTCAAGGGCTATCTTGCTCCCGGTGAGTCTGTGCGTTCACCTTTGGTTTCGCTTACTTTCTATTCGGGTGATAATGCCGTAAAGGGCTTCAACTCTTACCGTAACTGGACAAGGGACTGCGTATATCCCGAAGGCACAAAGCAGATTACAACTTCGGGTGTAGGTGTTGAGTTCCCCGAGTCTACTATAGATTCACTTGTCGCTAATATCGAGTCAATTCCCGATTGGTTTGCCGAGGCAGTCGACTACTACTGGGTTGATGCAGGCTGGTATCCTATCAGAACAAACTGGGGTGACAGCGTAGGTAACTGGTTCGTTGACCCGACTAAATTTGACCGCGGCTTTGCCGAGGTTTCCGAGGCGGCAAACAAGAAAGGCATAGGCTTCCTTCTCTGGCACGAGCCCGAGCGTTGCAGTACAGGTACAGAGGTTTATAACGAGTGCATAAAGCACGAGGGCTGGCTTGTTGAAGAGGATGAGGAAAGAAACTGTGTTAACCTTGCAAATGAAGCTTGCCTTGAGTACATTACAGGTATTATGCAGCGTTCAATCGAGGCAAACGGTGTCAATTATCTCAGAATCGACAGCATACCCGAGCCTCTGCCTTATTGGGAAGAGGCAGACTCCAGATGGGGTGACGGCAGAGTAGGCTTCACCGAAAATCACTACGTCACAAACTTCTATAAAATGCTCGATACCCTTGTTGCCGATAATCCCGGTCTGATGATAGATAACTGCTGTTCAGGCGGTAAGCGTCTTGACCTTGAGATGTCACGCAGAAGTATTCCTCTGTGGAGAAGCGACTATAACTGTATGGACGGTGAGGGCAAATCAAAGCCCGATATTCTCGAAGCTACACAGTCACAGACCTACGGTCTTTCTTTCTGGCTTCCATACAACGGCACCTGTGCCTATATCGAGGGTGAGTATGCAGACCGTACCAATATCATCTCCTGCTCACAGCGTCTGGGCTATCAGGATGTAAGAAAATATATGGTCGGCAATTACTATCCGCTCGACAACGGCGGTCTTGATACCTCAAAGTATCTTGCAATGCAGTTTGATACCGATGCACAGGAGGGTGTAGCCCTTATCTATAAGCGTGAAAACGTAACAGACAGCAATTATACTCTTGTGCTCAGCGGACTTAAAGCAGACGCAACGTACGTGCTTTACGATTATGATAACCCCGATACAAAGTATGAGCTTAAGGGCAGTGAGCTTATGTCAGCAGGCTTTGAGCTTGAAATCAACGAAACTCCCAAAGCTGTAATTATCTGCTACAGCGTAAAATAATCCGCAATTCGCAATTATTCGTAGGGACAGTTTTCCGATTCTTAATTCCGCATTCATAATTCCTAATTAAAAAACCCGACTGATTTTTCAGTCGGGTTTTTGTTAGTTCGTGCCGTCGGTGAAGTTTTCGTCCTTGAATCGGAGAATCTTCTTTGAAGCACTCTTGATGAATTCAGCCTTTCTCAGCTGGAATCCTCTGATGTGCTTGTACTGCGGAAGCTTGTGGTTTACTTCCTTTACAACGCCTGCAAAAAGCTCCTGCAGGTCATCGTCAGTATATTCTTTTTCACCGAAGTGCTCTTTAAGTGCCTCTTCGTCCGGGAAGATAGAGCACTTGACTACGGTTTCGCCCTTAGCGTTTGTCTCGGCGAAAACCATAACCTCATTAACAAGGGGATTGAGACTCAGGTGATATTCAAGCTCTTCGGGGTAAATGTTTTTGCCGTTTTCGGTAACGATAACGTTTTTGATACGGCCGCTGATATAAACTCTGCCTTTGTCGTCGATTTTTGCAAGGTCACCTGTGTGGAGGAAACCTTCGTCGTCGATTACTTCGGCAGTAGCTTTGGGGTTATTGTAGTAGCCGAGCATTACCATCTGACCCTTGACGCAAAGCTCACCGCAACCTGTCTGGGGGTCGGGGTCAATAATCTTTGCTTGAGTGCCGGGCAGTGCAAGACCTACGGATTCTGCAAGGTGAAGCTTGTCGTTATTCATAACTGCAAGCGGAGCACACTCTGTAAGACCGTAGCCGAAAAGAATCTGTATGCCGAATGCCTCGAAGTCGCGGAGAATTTCGGGGCGTATGGGTGCAGCACCGCAGATGATAAGGCGCATATTGCCGCCGAATGCATCCTGAATCTCTTTGAAGAAAACCTTGCGCAGGTCAATTCCTACCTTGCTTGCAACCTTACATACCTTTGTGCCGAATTTGAAAAGGAATTCACCGTGGGGCTTTGCCTTGATACGCTGCATAAGTCTGCGGTGTACGGTTTCAAGTATAAGCGGCACTGCAACAAAGATTGAGGGGGAAAACTCCTTCATATTACGCAGTACGTACTTGAAGCCCTCGCAGAATGTAACCTTTGCACCGCAGTAAGGTGCAAAGAAAAGGATGATTGTGCTTTCGTATGTGTGGTGAAGAGGAAGCATCGAGATGCCTGTATCCTCAGGGTATATCTTGAGCACGCTCATTGCAGACTTTACTTCAAAGCAGAAGTTGCGGTGGCAGAGCATAACGCCCTTTGCCGCACCTGTTGTACCTGAAGTAAAGAGAAGTGAGCACATCTTATCGGGGTCTATGACAGTGTCGATATATGACTTGTCGCCTGCCGCAACAAGCTCCTTGCCTTTTTCAACAAGCTTTGAAAATGAAAGGATACCGTCTTCATCTTCTTCGTAGTCGAAGCAGACAATTTTGATATCGGGGTTCATTTTGTCTCTTTCAAGCACCTTGAGCAGCTGCTTGTCGCAGAAAATCAGCTCACTGTCAGAGGTTTCAAGTATACCGTTGATGTCGGGGAAGAGAAGCTCTTTGTCAATCGGTACAGCTACGCCGACACCGTTGATTATTGCCATATAGCTCAGGCACCACTCGTATCTGTTGTTTGCAGATATGGCAAGGTGCTTGCCCTTGTAGCCCATTGAAAGCAGGGCTATACCAAGTGCATTTATCTCACTGCAGTATTCGCTGTATGTGATGAAGCGTGAGCCGTCCTTAAGCTTGAGCTCAAATGCGTTGTTGCTGCCGTAAAGCTCTTCGGTCTGGCGCATAAGCTCTTTTACTGTGCTGAATTCACGCACTTTATAGAAAGACTTCGTAGCAGGTGCAAGAATTTCGTTCCTTTTTGTGTTTGCCATTTCTTCCTCCGTGTAGCCATACGGCTCAATATGAACAAAATACAAATCGGAGTATAGCATTCTTTCCTTAAAATAAACTTAAAAAATTTAAAAATCTTAATAATTTATTAACATTTTTATCGGTAAAAATCCTGGAAAAAACTAATTGTTTGTCGACAGATTTAATAAATGGGAAAGCTTCAGACAAAATAAAATTTCATCTGACGGCTTTTTTGTCCGATTTTGAACGAAATTTTGTAACAAACTGTACAAATATTAAAGAAATTTTATAGCTGTCTTGTAACAAAATGCAAATAAATACTTGAATTTCAGCGTGATATTTGCTATGATAACTTTGTATAATTATGCTCAGGTGCTTTGTGCACGAAAGGAGAGTGTCTTTAAAATGGGAAATGTCCCTCTTTACTTGTTTGACAGAGGCGAAAACGCAAGAGCTTACGAATATCTCGGTGCTCATTTCTGCGAGGACGGTTCTGTTGTTTTCCGTGTGTGGGCACCAAATGCCGTTTCGGTCAGCGTTGTGGGTGAATTCAACGGCTGGCAGGGCGATGCCTCTCCTATGAGCAGAGTTGATGACAGCGGAGTATGGGAAACCGTAATCAGCGGTCTCAAGGTGTTCGATACGTATAAGTACGCTATCCGCACCAAAGACGGCAGAGAGCTTTTCAAGTGCGACCCGTTTGCTTTTCACGCCGAAACAAGACCTGCCAACGCTTCAAAACTCTACGATATAGAGGGCTACGAATGGCACGATTCAAAGTGGCTCGAGAAACGCAGAAAGACAAGTGTTTACGACAGCCCCGTAAATATATACGAGGTGCATGCAGGCTCCTGGAAGCAGTATGACGACGGCAACTTCCTCTCATACCGTGCAATGGCAGACGAGCTTGTAGCCTACGTCAAGGATATGGGCTACACCCATATCGAGTTTATGCCGCTTAGTGAATATCCGTTTGACGGCTCGTGGGGCTATCAGGTTACGGGTTACTTTGCACCTACCTCACGCTACGGTGAGCCTAAAGACCTTATGTATCTTGTCGATAAGTGCCATCAGGCAGGTATCGGCGTTATTATGGATTGGGTGCCTGCCCACTTCCCGAAGGATGCTCACGGTCTCTATGAGTTTGATGGCACAACCTGCTACGAGTATGCAGACCCCCGTAAGGGTGAGCACTACGATTGGGGTACACGTGTTTTCGATTACGGCAAACCGCAGGTGCAGAGCTTCCTTATGTCAAGTGCGGCAATCTGGCTCGATAAATATCATTTCGACGGTCTTCGTATTGATGCCGTTGCTTCAATGCTTTATCTCGACTACGGCCGTAACGACGGTCAGTGGATTGCAAACGAAAAGGGCGGCAACGAAAACCTCGAAGCTATTGCTTTCTTACAGAAGCTCAACGAGTCAATTTTCCGCGACTACTTCGACTGTATGATGATTGCGGAGGAATCCACCGCATTCCCGATGGTTTCAAAGCCCGTGTTTATGGGCGGTCTCGGTTTCAACTTCAAGTGGAATATGGGCTGGATGAACGACTGTATGCGTTACTTCTCGCTCGACGGTATTCACCGCAAAAATAACCACAACTGCCTTACTTTCTCATTTTTCTATGCTTTCTCCGAGAATTTTGTCCTGCCGATTTCTCACGATGAAGTCGTGCACGGCAAATGCTCGCTGATAAATAAAATGCCCGGCACTTACGAAGAAAAGTTTGCGGGCGTACGCTCATTCCTCGGCTATATGTACGCTCATCCGGGTAAGAAGATGCTGTTTATGGGTCAGGAATTCGGTCAGTTTATCGAGTGGAAATATGACAGCGGTCTTGATTGGTTGCTGCTCGATTACGATGCTCATAAAAAACTGCAGGATTATACCCGTGCCCTCAATAAATTCTATACCAAAAACGCTCCTCTCTGGGAGTCGGATTTCGGCTGGGAGGGCTTCAACTGGATTTCCAGTAACGATAACTCCAACTCGGTAATCGCTTTCCGCAGAATCGATAAGAAAGGCAAGGAGATTATTGCCGTATCAAACCTTACTCCCGTTTTCCGCAGCGGATACGAAATCGGTGTACCCTATGCAGGTACTTACGAGGTTGTTTTCAACTCCGATGATGAGGCTTTCGGCGGTACAGGCAAGGGCACAAACGGCAAAATCAAAACCAATGAGCGTCCCATGCACGGTCACGAGCAAAGCATTTCGCTTGAGCTTGCAGGCCTTAGTACGATTTATCTGAAGCTTTCACGTAAAGCACCCGCAAAGAAGGAGCCGAAAAAAGTTGGAAAGAAATAATACGGCTGAGGGTATTCTGCATTTTGCTGATTTCAAATCACCCTGCCGCGGCAATTTCATAAATTCGCTCGAGTATCTGCGACCCGTTACCGAAGCTCAGGGTAAGCAGTTTGTCTACCTTTTTCCTGCTGCTACTGCAAAGCGTGATTGGGCACAGGATTTGAAAAATCAGGCAACTGTTTATTTTCTTGGCGACAGTTTACTGCAGAATGTGAAAAAGGTACGCAGTATAATAAAGCGGCACAATATAAAAATCATTCATTCGCATTTTTACAAGTTGCCGTATATCCTTATGCTCGACCTTGCTTCTGCTTTTAAAGGTATTCCGCACGTTGTGCATCTGCACTGTGCACTGCATATCCACAGCGGAGTCGCAAGGGCAATCGAAAAATTTCTGCTCAGAGGTAAAACCTTTATCGGTTGCAGTCAGAAGCTGACGGACGATGCAAAAAAGTATTATCCGAAAAATCAGGCTTATACCGCAAAAAATGCGATATGGTTTCCGAGGCTTGAAGAATATGAGTCACTCAGCAAATCACAGCTGGGCTTGAGTACAACGGCAAAAACACTTATGATGTTCGGCTTCCTGTACGAAGTCAAGGGTGTTGACCTTGCACTAGAGGCTGTGAGTGAACTTAATGAGAGTGGCAAAGATTTGCAGTTGATTCTCATTCTTACTTCAAACATTGACGGGATAAAAGATAAAATTATCAAGCGTTTCGGCGGTATTCCAACGTGGCTTCACCTCTTGCCGCCACGCAACGATATCACAAGCTACTATAAGCTGTGCGATGCTTTTCTTGCTCCCAGCAGGAGTGAGGGCTTGCCGTATTCGGTGCTTGAAGCATCGTATCTTAAAATTCCTGTTGTGCTCAGTAATATCCCGGCTCACTCAAACCTTGATTTGCCGTGCGGATATTATTTTGAAAGTGAAAATGTCGGTCAGCTAAAGGAGAGTCTGACGTCTGCACTTTACGGTGCATATGATGCAGATGCCTTTGCGGCTCAGTCGGAGCAGATAAAAAACGAGTATCAGCTCTCGGTGTGGGCAGACCGCATAATCAAAATATATACTAAACTCTGACGAGTTCCCAAAATAACAAGGAGGTTATCAAGAAATGTCACAGAAAGCTGAATGTATTGCTATGCTGCTCGCCGGCGGACAGGGCAGCAGACTTGGTATTCTTACCAAGAACATCGCTAAGCCTGCCGTACCCTACGGAGGAAAATACAGAATCATTGATTTCCCTCTTTCAAACTGCGTAAACTCAGGCATTTACACAGTCGGTGTCCTTACCCAGTATCAGCCGCTTGAGCTTAACGATTATATCGGCAACGGTGCCGCATGGGACCTTGACCGTGCAAGCGGCGGTGTACACATTCTTTCTCCCTATCAGCAGATTAAGGGCAGTGAGTGGTACAAGGGCACAGCAAACGCAATTTACCAGAATATCAATTTCATCGACAGATACGACCCCGAGTACGTATGTATCCTTTCGGGAGACCATATATATAAGATGGATTACTCAAAGATGCTTGCATTCCACAAGGAGAAGAAAGCAGACTGTACAATCGCTATGCTCGAAGTGCCGTGGGATGAAGCTTCCCGTTTCGGTCTTATGCTTGTTGACGATGACGGTGCTATCACAGCATTTGAAGAGAAGCCCGAAGTGCCCAGCAGTAACAAGGCTTCAATGGGCGTTTATATCTTCACCTGGAAGAAGCTTCGTGCTTACCTTCTCGCAGATGAGGCTGACCCGAATTCAAGTAACGACTTCGGTAAGAATCTTATCCCTGCAATGCACGAAGCAGGTGAGAGACTTTTCCCATATCATTTCGACGGCTACTGGAAGGATGTCGGTACAATCGACAGCCTCTGGGAAGCAAACCTCGACCTTCTTCGTCCGTCGGTTGACCTCGACCTTTCCGATAACGAGTGGAGAATCTACTCCAAGTCACCCGCATCACCGCCTCACTTCGTATCCGCAACCGCAAAGGTTGAGAATTCAATGATGGCTGAGGGCTGCTGCATCGACGGTGATATTGATTACTCCGTTCTTTTTGCAGACGTTGTTGTCGAAGAGGGTGCAAAGGTTCATTCTTCAATCATTATGCCCGGTACGGTTATCAAAAAGGGTGCGGTTGTTCAGTACGCTATCGTAGCTGAAAACGCAGTTATCGAGTCCGGTGCTGTTGTCGGCGAAGAGCCCGAAAACGTTGCAAACCGTGACGATTGGGGCGTAGCAGTTGTCGGTGCAGGCGTAACAGTCGGTGCAGGCGCAAAGGTCGCTCCCAAGGCTATGGCAGGCGAAGACGTGCCTGCTGCAAAGTGAGGAGGAATGAAAAATGATAAGAGGAAATGAAGTTCTCGCAATTATCCATTCAAACGCTTATGATGAGGTTATTCCCGAACTTACCAATATGCGTACAATGGGCTCGGTACCTTTTGGCGGCAGATACCGCCTTATAGATTTCACACTTTCAAACCTTGTTAATGCAGGCATCAGCAAGGTCGGTGTTATCACCAAGAGCAACTATCAGTCACTTATGGACCACCTCGGTACAGGTAAGCCGTGGGATCTTTCCCGTAAACGCAGCGGTATGTATCTTCTTCCGCCCTTCGGCTTTGCTGAGACAGGTACTTTCGATAACCGCATCGAGTCACTCAAGGGAAATATGCACTTCATCAGCCGCTCTAAAGAGGAGTATGTGCTGATTGCTGACTGTAACGTCGTTATGAATTTCAGCATTGATGAGCTTATGAAATTCCATGAGGAAACAAATGCTGATATCAGTGTTGTCTGCAAACGCGGCAAAACACCTGCTCTTTCAAATCTTATGACTTACGATATCGGTGAGGATTCAAGAGTAACCTCTATAGCAGTAGGCGTACCCTCTGACGATGTCGATTATTCACTCAACGTCTTCTTTATGAAGAAGGCTTTGCTTGAGAGACTTATCAACGAAGCATACGCAATGCATAAGACAAGTATCGGTATCGACGTTTTCCAGGCTAATGTAAAGAGCCTGCGAATCTGCGCTATGAGAACTGATAACTTTGTTGTTTCAATCGATTCTCTTGCTACCTATTACCGTGCAAATATGATGCTTCTTGACAGTGCAAACAGAGGCAGCCTTTTCAATAAAAACCGTCCCGTTTACACAAAGGTTCGTGACGATATGCCTGCCCTCTACGCTATCGACAGCTCTGTTACAAACAGCCTTGTTTCCGACGGCTGTGAAATCAAGGGTGAGGTCGACAGCAGCGTACTCGGCAGAAGCGTCAAGGTTGAAAAAGGTGCAGTTGTCAAAAACTGCGTAATTATGCAGGATTGCTTCATCGGTGCAGGTGCACATATCGAAAACGTAATTTTCGATAAAGATGTTGTTATAAAGCCCGGCAAAACTCTTGTCGGTGCAGACGATTTTCCGATTTACGTCGGCAAGAGAATCGTAATCTAAAATATTAACCGTTTTCTTAAGGAGAGACAGATATGAAAGTTCTATATGCTGCCAGTGAGGCACTCCCCTTTATGGCCAGTGGCGGACTTGCAGACGTTGCAGGTTCACTTCCGCAGGCACTTCGTAAAAGACTTATAGGTGCACGTGTCGTTATGCCGCTCTATGACACAATCCGTCAGGAGCTTAAGGATACGATGACCTTTGTCACTCATATTTCGGTGCCCGTTGCATGGCGCAGACAGTACTGCGGTATTTTCGAGGCACGTCACAACGGTGTTATCTACTATCTTCTCGATAATCAGTATTATTTCAAGCGTGACCGTATCTACGGCCACTATGACGATGCTGAGAGATTTGCTTTCTTTGCACGTGCAGTGCTTGAGATAATTCCGCACATCGGCTTCAAGCCCGACATTATCCACTGTAATGACTGGCAGACAGCTATGACACCCGTATACTATTCAACAATGTATGCCGACCAGCCCGGTTGGGAGAATATCAAGACCGTATTTACAATCCATAACATCCAGTATCAGGGTGTTTACGGTATGGAGCTTATCGGTGACGTTCTCGGTATGCAGCCCGGCACAGAGCATATTGTTGAGTACAACGGCTGTGTAAACCTTATGAAGGGTGCAATCGAAACAGCAAACGTTGTTACAACCGTCAGCCCCTCTTATGCAAATGAAATTCTCGACCCGTGGTTCAGTCACGGTCTTGACAATATCCTTGCTCAGAGAAGATTCAAGCTGTCGGGTATCCTCAACGGTATCGACGTTGAAAACTACAACCCCGAAACCGATAAGAATATCTTTGCAAACTATAACTCAGAGGATTTCTCTGCAAAGAAAATCAACAAGGCAGAGCTTCAGAAGATGTTTAATCTTCCCGTAAACGAGCGTACACCCGTTGTCGGTCTTGTAACCCGCCTTGTATCTCACAAGGGACTTGACCTTATCAAGGTTATTCTCGATGAGCTTCTTGCAACAACCGATATCCAGTTTGTTGTCCTCGGCTCGGGTGACTGGCAGTATGAGGAGTTCTTCAAGGAGATGGCTGCAAGATATCCCGATAAACTCGGTCTGCGTATCGGCTTCGTGCCCGATCTTGCGCGTAAGATTTATGCCGGTGCCGATATCTTCCTTATGCCTTCAAAGAGTGAGCCTTGCGGTCTTTCTCAGATGGTGGCTCTGCGTTACGGTACAATCCCGATTGTCCGTGAAACAGGCGGTCTGAAGGATACTATCACCGACAGCGGAGATAATGAGGGTAACGGCTTCACGTTTGCACGCTACAACGCACACGATATGCTTCACGCTATCCGCCGTGCAGTTGAAGGCTATCAGAATGAAGAAGGCTGGAACATCCTTGTTAAGAGAGCAATGGAATGTAACAACAGCTGGAACCGTTCCGCTAACGAGTACATCAGACTCTATAAAAACGTGCTCAAGGGTTAAAATGATAAAAGCCGGCAGGCGGAGAAATCCGCCTGTCGGCAATACAGCTTAATTAAGTTTTATTTTTCCTCTTTGTCAGCGTAGCTTGATGCAAGTTTGATAACGTAATCTTCTACGGCTGTGACAAGGGTATTTGCAAATGGCGGCAGCTTGTCGTTGCGGATTTTTGCAGTCGGCAGCGGCTTTTCGTTGTAGTAAAGTCCCTGATAAACTGCATCTACAAAATTCTGGAATATCTTGTCGTCCCATTTTATGGGCACGTCAACACAGTCGGGCGTGAATCTTCCGGCAACTATACTTGAAACCAGTATTTTGTATTCTGATATTGCGGCACCCCAGAGCAGTTTGTCACCAAGCCGTGCATCCATTGTGCTGAAACGCTCAGCAAAAGCACTCAGGCACAGCAGAATGGTGCTGATATCAAACTTACAGTCTTCATCCTGGTACAGTGTTTTGCCGTATTCACCGAGCAGAGCATTGTATGTGCCGTATTTGCTGTCATCTTTACCAAGCAGGTAGTCGGTTGTAACACCGAAATATTCTGCACAGCGTACAACAAATTCAAGTCCGCATTCTCTTACACCTTTTTCATAGTGTGAGAGAAGAGCCTGAGAAACGCCGAGACTCATTGCGACTTCTTTCTGGCTGAGTCCGCGTTCTTTACGTAAAGCGGTAATTCTGTTTGAAAAAGCAGTTGCCATAATTTACCTCTGTAAAATTAAAAAAAGTATACAGAGAGTATAACAAAAGAATTGACAAAAGTCAACAGCATAAATTATTTTTCGGAGATTAATATGAAAAGCTACAAAATTCATCTGATTCGTAACGCTCTCACACAGGAAAATCTCGACGGTCGTTACCTCGGCCATACAGATTCACCGCTGTGCGAGCAGGGAGCTGCTCAGCTCAACGAGTTGGTAAGCAAATACAAATATCCCTCAGCTCAGGTTGTTTTCAGCAGCCCGCTCAGGCGTTGCACAGATACAGCAAGGGCAATATATCCCGATAAAGAGATTGTGCCCATGGAGTCACTTATAGAGTATAATTTCGGCGAGTTTGACGGAAAAACCGCAGAGGAGCTCGAAAAGCATACCCTTTTCCCTCGCTGGCTTGCAGGTGAGGAGGGTGTCGACCCTCCTTTTGGTGAAAGCAACGCAGATTTCTCAAAGCGAATCTGCGAAGGCTTCGAAGGTATAGTCGACGGTATGCTCAAATCGGGTGTCGAGTCGGTTGCCGTTGTTACTCACGGCGGAATTATCGGTGCGCTTATGTCACGCTACGCAATTCCGGAGGCAAGTCCGCACGAGTGGCTTACCCCAAGTAGTTGTGGCTATACACTGCGTATAACACCATCTCTATGGATGACGGGTCAGAAGGTCGAAGTGGTATGCGAAATACCCGAGGAGGAGCATAGCTTTGATTATGAGCGTGCACTCTGGGGTCAGGAGCCTTATGACGAAAAAGACCTTGATAAATACTTTGAAGGTCTTCTTGATGAGCTGTACAGCGGCGACGACATCGACGATGAATGATGAATTTTGATGAATAAAAAATAACTATTGGTGGGTGTGAAAATGTCATTGATAAATAAAGGCGTAACTGCTGTTAAGGATACAGTCGGTAAGGTACGTACCTATTGGCGTACTCCGCCTCTGGGTAACTATATGAACTATAAGGAAATTGTTTCGCTGGCAGGCGGCGGCTTCGGTGTAAAGTGTATTATTACCTTTGTTCAGGCGGCTATCATTTCGGCAAACAATGCCTTTATAGGTAATACTATAGGCGTAAAGCCGATGCAGATGTATGCAATTTATGTTGCGTGTGTTATTGCGGGCTTCCCGCTGACAATGCTGCGTGCAAAGATTATTGATAATTCGCGTAACCGTAAGGGTAAGTACCGTCCGTATATCATCAGTATGGGTCTGCCTACCGTTTTGCTTTCAATAGGCTATGTGTGGGCACCGTATGAGCTGATGAATGATGCGGGTAAAATCGCAACTGTTCTGATTTTTAACCTCGGTTTTCAGTACTTTTATAATTTCCTGTACGATGCATACGATAACTATGTTTCTGTTCTTTCGTCAAATACGCAGGAGCGTTCCAATGTTTTGTCGATACGTGCAGTTGCCGATTCACTTGCACCTTCAATTACGAATGCGATCGTTCCTCTTATAGGTGAGCTTATCACAGGTAAGCGCGATTTGTTTGATATCCGTATTTATCGCTTTGTATGGCCTCCTGTACTTATTATAGGCTTCCTTCTCAGTCTTATCATTTTTAAGAATACCAAAGAGAAGATTATCCAGGCGCGTACTCACGTTATCCGTATCAAGTTTATTGATGCGGTAAGAGCGGTTATGAAAAATAAGTATTTCTGGGTTATTTCTCTTGCCGGTTGGATGGGCTTCCTTGAGGGAATGGCAAATAGTATACTCTCTTGGCTTTATACTTATCAGCAGGCATGTACTGCTCCTCAGTATGCACTTCTTACCACGCTGTACGGCAACGCTTCACTCTGGGGTATGCTTCTTGCACCTATTTGTATTTATAAATTCGGTAAGAAAAATACTCTTATATTCACAAATGCCTTAAATATCTTCTTTATCGGTATGCTTTACCCTGTTGTAAAGTATGCTGACCCGTCAATTATGATATGGATGGCAATGATGTGTCTGTGGATGAATGCTCTTGTCGGCTCATTTGCACATATTTTGACTCCCAGCCTTAATGCTGATATCCGTGACTATCAGCAGTATGTTACGGGTGAAAGAATTGACGGTATGTTTGCCGCTGTCGGCCTTATCGGCAGTGTTGTCACGATGGCAACAACAAGCGTGCAGTCAATTATCTATGAAAAAATCGGCTTTAACGATGCGAAGCTGAATGCGCTTCTTCCCGAAATTATTGCTTCGGGTATAGAGATCGATGACCCCACCAATGTTTATAACGTTCTTTATCACAGACCGACATTCCTCAGCATTTTCTCAGTACTTATTATGACGGCTGTTTTCGGTGCCGCAATGAATGTTATACCCTATTTCTTCTACGATCTGTCAGAGGTTAAGCAAAAGGGTATGATAAAAGTGCTTCAGGTGCGTGCTCTGTTTGAAGATTTCGGCAGAGGTGTTCTTAGCGATAAGGACCTTGTAAAAGCTATTGAGCTTGTTCGTGAAGCAAAAGAATACATAAATAAAGAAAAGCTTCCGACTGATAAATCTGCTGTCAAATCAGCTAAGACAAAAGAAGAGAAAAAGGCCGCACGTAAGGCACTCAAAGCTGCCAAAGAGCACAACGAAAAGATTATTACATCACAGTTTGTTGTGGATGAGCTTAACCGCTTCAATACGGTTCAGGGTAAAGCTCAGCTTGAAACGGCAAAAGCTTTTGTAGCTTCGGGCTTTGACCATATTTTCTCAGTCAGCAAGGCAGACCTTGCCGCGGCAAAGGTACTTACTACCGAAACAGAAAGCGATAAGGAATATCGCAAGGCTGAAATTGCAAGAATCAAAGAATGTCTCTATGCGCAGAAAGTTGCCAGAAAGCACTTCCCGGGCGGTATAGAAGAGTTTGACTCAACCGAGTTTGATAAGCTCTTTGAGCAGGAGGATGCAATCAACGAAAGAATCGATAATGCATACAAGGCTTTCTATCAGGCAAGAGACAGTAAGAATAAGGCTGCTGCTCAGGAAGCGACAGCACTTATAAAAGAGCTTAAAGCACAGGCTAAGGATCTTGAAAAGGCGCTTAAAAAGGCAACGGATGATAACGCTGTTTACAACCGTGCCGCTAAGCCTTATCTTGATGCCAAAAAGCTTGTAACAATGGCAGAAAACTATACCCATTATGATGAGATTGACGCTATGTATGATGAGGCAAAGGTAAGGTTTGAAGAGTCCGAGCGACTTGCCGCCGAAGAGAAAGCAGCTAAGGAAGCTGCCGAGAAGGCACACGCAGCCGAGCTTCGTGCACAGCGTAAGAATAAGAAAAAGTAAAAATTACGGAGGATAAATATGAACGGTATAGTAGCTTTTTTCCTTTCGTTTCTTACCTTCTTTGCTTCAATTACGTCAATTTTTGTTTCCCCCGAAGCACCTGAGGATACAAGTGATTTTACGCCCGTTATGCGCTTTATAATCAGCAGTGATTCCCACGTTGTAACTGTGGGTGATACTCAGACAACACGCATCGAAGAAATGATTAAGCTTGGCTATGAGATAGCTGAAAACGACGAAGAATACAATAAGCTTGATGCAGTGCTTATGGCAGGCGACATTACCGATGACGGTACAAAGCTTGGCTTTGCAAGCTTCAAGGCTGCACAGGATGCCGTACTCAAAGACGGCACAAAGGCACTCTCTGTTATAGCAAAATCGCACGACAGCCGCACTCTCGGTAACCCTGGTGCAGGCGAGTATTTTACCGAAATCACAGGTCAGCCTACAGATTTCCATGAGGTTATCAACGGCTTCCATTTTATCGGTCTCTCAGCTTCTGCTACAGACAGCGACCACTACAGCGAGTATCAGCGTGAGTGGCTTGTCGAGCAGCTTAACGCCGCCGTCAAGGATGATCCTTTCAAGCCGATATTCGTAATGCACCACGAGCACGTTGCAAATACTGTTTACGGCAGCTCCGATTTCGATGGCTGGGGCGTAAACTATTTTGCTGATATTTTCAAGCGTTATCCCCAGATTGTTCACTTCTCAGGTCACTCACACTACCCGATAAACGATCCCCGTTCAATCTGGCAGGGTGAGTTTACAGCACTCGGCACAGGCGGTCTCTACTATGTCGAGCTGACTGTTGACGATGAACGTACGGTGCATCCCGACGGACATAAGAAGGTTGCAAGCTTCTGGGTCGTTGAGGTGGATGCGAACAACCGTATGCGCTTCAGAGCTGTTGACCTCACTGCAGAGGAGTATCTTGTTGAATATGAGCTTTCAAGCCCGTTTGAACGTAAGTATTTACCTATTCAGCAGTTTGCAAGCTCAAAAGCACCTGAATTTAAAGAGGGCACAGCTCTTAAGGTAAAGGGTAACAAGGTTACGTTTGATGCTGCAGAGTCAAAGGACGGTATGCCTATCTTTATTTACAGAGCATACGCTGTTGATTCCGAGGGTAACAGAACACCTGTCGGCAAAACTCTCGCAGAGTATTATAACTACGATGTGCCCGATACGGTTACAATAAGGCTCGAAAATCTGCCCGAGGGTGATTATACTCTCGAGGTTGTTGCTGAAAACTGCTACGGTATGCAGTCTGAGCCTATCAAATAAGATAAATAAAGAAAAGGCGGTATCTGATTCGTTTCAGATACTGCCTTTTATAGTTTTACTCTTTTTCCAGTATTACCGCTCCTGCTTTGCCGTCAATTTCGGGTAAGAATACCGCAACGGCTTCGCTGTGAGAAGTCGGAATGTTTTTACCGATATAGTCTGCTCTTATCGGCAGCTCACGGTGACCTCTGTCAATAAGTACCGCAAGCTGAATTCTTGCAGGTCTGCCCATTGAGAAAACTGCCTCTATTGCCGCCCTTGCTGTCCTGCCTGTGTACAGTACGTCGTCAACGAGCACTATGCGTCTGCCCGTTACGTCGGTTGAAAGCGGTACGGGCGGCTCCGAATCGGGCTTTGCAATATCGTCGCGGTAAAGCGATGTGTCGAGTGTCTCGAGCGGCAGCTCAACACCCTCAAGTGTGCGGATGTTTTCTCTTATCATTTTTGCAAGCGGAATACCCCTGCTCTTTATTCCTACAAGTACAAGATCTTCTGTACCCTTGTTCCGCTCAACAATTTCGTGCGATATTCGTCTTACTGCACGTACGAGTGCGGCTTCGTCCATCAGTGTGGTTTTGAAATTCTGCATCTCAATTCTCCCTGAAAATAAAAAATCTTGCCATGTGTCCGAGATAAACGCCATGACAAGATGTTTTTACTGATTGGTTTTTTAATTAGTCGGAGAAACCGGACTCAACAAGGCGAACAAGCTCGTCAACAGCCTGTGTCTCATCAATGCCGCCTGCGATGATGCGGATATCTGTGCCGCCCATGATGCCGAGTGAAAGTACGCCGAGAAGGCTCTTAGCGTTAACACGGCGATCCTCTTTCTCTACCCAAATAGAAGACTTGAACTCATTTGCCTTCTGGATGAAGAATGTTGCGGGACGAGCGTGAAGACCAACCTGGTTCTGAACAGTTACATCTTTAACATACATAGTAAAACAATCTCCCTCTGATATAGTTGATGAAGGCAAAAAGCCCATACGATTTCGTGTGTCGTATACATATTATACCACAAAAAAACTCTCCGTCAATGAGTTGAATGCCCGTTTGAGAAAAATCGGAGACAACACCAAACAGCGTTTTTTTGGCAATACTCAGTTTGTGCAGGTTGCACACTTTTTTTTGAGGGGGTTATTGCATATTGCCAAGCAAAAAGGCTCGAAAAAGGCGATAATATCAATTTTTTGTTAAATCTATTGTGCTGAAAAATCATATATATTATAATGATTCCACAATGTTAAACGGAGGAGATATCCTATGATAACCGGTAAAATTGACGACCTTAAGCTTTACTACAGCGTATGCCCCGAATTTGAAAAGGTATACGAATTTGTAAAGGAGTATTTTGAAAATCCGAAGGCTGACGGCAGCTATGAGCTTATTGCAGATAAGCTTAATGCAAATATTGCTACTTACTGTACTGGTGCAGCCGAAACAAAACAGCTCGAGGCTCACCGCAGATATGCCGACGTGCAGATTGTGCTCAAGGGTGCCGAGCGTATCGATTGGGCTCATATCTCTGACTGTAAGGTGGAGCTGAGTGAAGAATTCTCAAAGGGCGGCGACATCGGCTTCTATGCAGACCCCGAGTACGTCAGCAGTATTATTCTTGATGCAGGCACTTTTGTCTATCTTCTTCCCGAGGATGCACACAAGCCTTGTGTCAACGCAGGTGCCGACAGTGCCGAGGTTACAAAGGTTGTATTCAAAGTAAAACTTTAATAAAGAGGTTGAATATTTATGCTGGATAAGTTTCTTACGGAAAAACTTAAGTTTGCCTACAGACAGGTATGGGGCTTCAATCAGCTCGGTACATATTTCAAACAGCTTTTCTCTTTTTCACCCAAAAAGGTTATTGCGGCAATAGTTGCAATCGCCGAGATTTTCGGCCTTATTATTTTTGATTCGGCTCTTACACCAAGAGGCGAAGCACTTGACCTTACAGGCTACGAGGTCGTTTTTGAGGATGAATTCAACGGTACACAGCTTGATCTTGATGTATGGCAGTATTGGGGTACGGGTGCAGAGCGCGGAGGCTACTGCTACTCTCCCTCGCAGACAAAGGTTGAAAACGGCAACCTTGTCATCACCGGTGAGTATCTTGAAGACGGTGCACTCGGTGCAGGCTGGTATTGCGGCGACCTTGCACTCAGAGAGTGGTATAAGCAGGGCTATTTTGAAATCAAGTGCAAATGCAGTGCAGGCGGAGCTATGTGGTCTGCCTTCTGGATTCAGGCAAAGCACCCTTACGAAGCAGAGTATTCCAAGGGCGGCGTAGGCGGCGCTGAAATCGATATTTTCGAAGCTATGAATTGGGGCAAAACTCTCGGCTCAAATGCCGTAGCACAGACAATCCACTGTGCAGGTGTTGACGGAGTACAGGAGGGCTTCCAGTCCAGAATGCTCGGCGAATTCAAAGGCAAAAATATCTATGATGAGTACAACACCTACGGTCTTAAGTGGACTGAGAATGAGTATATTTTCTACGTAAACGGTGTTGAAACAGCACGTTCAACTTTCGGCAACGGTGTTTCTCAGGTAGAGGAGCAGGTCAGAGTTTCACTTTGCCAGGGTTCAGCAGAGGCTCTTGCACAGCTCGACCCCGAAACATATCATTCGGAGTTTGTTGTCGACTACGTAAGAATTTATCAGCTTGCTGAATAAGGAGATTTTATTATGGATAAATTTCTGACAGAAAAGCTCAAGTTTGCCTACAGACAGGTATGGGGCTTCAATCAGCTCGGTACATATTTCAAACAGCTTTTTTCTTTCTCACCCAAAAAGGTTATTGCGGCAATAATTGCGATTGCCGAGCTTTTCGGTCTTATGATTTTTGATACAGCCACAACGCCGAGAGGCCCTGAGCTTGACCTTACGGGTTACGAGCTTGTTTTTGAAGATGAGTTCAACGGTACTCAGCTTAACACAGATGTCTGGCAGTACAGAGGAAGCGGCCCTCGCAGAGGCGGTTTCAATGCCGAGAGCCAGGTTAAGGTCGCAGACGGAAATTTGTTTATCACCGGTGACTATCAGACTGACGGCACATACGGCGAAGGCTGGTATACGGGTATGATCAAGCTCAAGGAGCGTTACTGTAAGGGCTACTTTGAAATCAAGTGTAAAGTCAATGAAGGCGACGGCTTCTGGTCTGCTTTCTGGATTCAGGCAGATTCTCCCTATACCGCTTCTGTTTCAAAGGGCGGTGTAGGCGGTGCCGAAATCGACATTTTCGAGTCTATCGGTACACCTGGTTTCTTCAGCAGAAACTCTGTTACACAGACTATCCACTGTGCAGGTGTTGACGGTGTGCAGGAGGGCTTCCAGTCCAGAATTCTCGGTGAATTCAAGGGTAAGAACGTTTACGATGAGTACAATACCTACGGTCTTGAGTGGACTGACGACGAGTATATCTTCTATATCAACGGTGTTGAGACCTGCCGCAGCTCATTCGGCAACGGTGTTTCCGAGGTTGCAGAAGACGTTATCGTGTCGCTCGAAATTCCCGACCTCGATAAGCTTGCAGAGCTTGATAAGGATTCTTATCATACCGAGTTTATAGTTGACTACGTAAGAATCTATCAGATTGCTGAATAACAAGGAGAGAATAAAATGTTTGATAAATTTCTGACAGAAGTATTGAAGCTTGCTCCGTGGCAGATGCACGGTGTTGAGCTTCAGAAGAAATATTTAAAACAAGTGTTTACCTCGGGCTCATTAAAGAAATCAATAGCGGCATTGCTGGTCGTTTTTGAGCTTATAGGGCTTACCGTTTTCGATAACCCCATAAGACCGCTCGGCGATGAGCTTGACCTTACCGGTTACGAGCTTGTTTTTGAGGACGAATTCAACGGCACAGAGCTTAATACCGATGTTTGGGAATTCAGATACAGCGGTCCCCGCAGAGGCGGCTTCAACGCTGAAAGCCAGGTTGAGCTCAAAGACGGTAAAATGATTATGACGGGTGACTATCAGACCGACGGTACATACGGTGAGGGCTGGTATACTGCTATGATTAAGCTCAAGGAGCGTTACTGTAAGGGCTACTTTGAAATCAGCTGTATCCTTAACGAAGGCTCAGGCTTCTGGTCAGCTTTCTGGCTTCAGGCAGATGCTCCCTATACAGCTTCCATATCAAAGGGCGGTGTAGGCGGTGCCGAAATTGACATAATGGAAAGCTATAACAACGAAACACATAAGCGCTATGAATCAGTCGCACAGACGATTCACTGTGCAGGTGTCGACGGTGTGCAGGAGGGCTATCAGTCCGAGCGTCTCGGATATTACAAGGGCAACAATATTCATCAGGAGTATAATACCTACGGTGTTATGTGGACTGACGATGAGTATATTTTCTACGTTAATGGTGTAGAGACCTGCCGCAGCTCATTCGGCGAAGGTGTTTCCGAGGTTATGGAAGATGTTATAGTTTCTCTCGAAATCCCCGACGAAACTCAGCTTGCGGCACTTGATAAGGATACTTATCATACAGAGTACATTGTAGATTACGTAAGAATCTACCAGATTACCGAATAATAGAAAAGCTTGCAGAGGTTAACCCTTTGCAAGCTCTTTTTATTTTATCATCTCTATTATTCTGTCTACGCATTGCTCTGCCGTAAGACCTG
This sequence comes from Acutalibacteraceae bacterium, assembly GCA_045531935.1. Classification (GTDB taxonomy): domain Bacteria; phylum Bacillota; class Clostridia; order Oscillospirales; family Acutalibacteraceae; genus UBA8612. The sequence continues at coordinate 37,532 of JAZSEX010000058.1, forward strand.
AGCAGTCGAGGTTTATATCGGCATATTTTTCATAAATTGATTTTCTCTCTTCGTAAAGCTCAGCAACGGTTGTGCCGTTTTTCATTGCCACACCTCGCGTGTGAATGTCACCTAGTCTGCGTTCAATTTCACTCAGCGGTAACTGAAGATAAACCACAGTGCCGTTTTCTTTAAGCTTTTTCATAGCCTCCGCGCCGTATACCGCACTGCCGCCCGTTGCTATAACGCTTTTCTCAAATTCACCCGAGCATATAACGTCGTTTTCAATCTTTAAGAATTCATCCGTACCTCTTTCGTCTATTATGTCGCAAAGGCTTTTGCCGTATGAATTCTGTATCATCAGGTCTGTGTCAACAAAGCTGTATAGCATTGATTTAGCAAGCAATACACCGATTGTGCTCTTACCTGCACCCGGCATACCTATAAGTACAACGTTTTTCATTTCGCTTCTCCGTTTCGGTTGATAAAATTTATTTTATTATAAATAATATTTTTTATCAACAGTTTTATAAATATCGCTGTAAATTTGTTTGAAATGTAGGGGCGGCAATCTGCCGCCCGTTTTTATTGTCATATCTCTTTTACGGCGGGCGGATGATATCCGCCCCTACAATATGCGCTTTTATGTGTATCTGAATTTTTATACTTGTATAAATTCTCTCTTTTCACAAAGAATAATTTTAAAAAGGGGAGATTTTTTATGGATAAAAACACATATAAAAATATGGTGCACAAGGCTGTGCCGCCATCACCTAAAATCAAAAATATGTTCTTTGCTTTTTTGTTTGGCGGAGGTATCTGCACACTCGGTCAGGCGTTCCGTAAGCTGTATATCTACCTCGGCGCAAGCGAAGAAAATGCACCTACTCTCGTCGCAATTACGCTTGTTGCTATTGCGTCAATCCTTACCGCACTTGGTGTTTTCGATAAAATCGCACGCTATGCAGGTGCAGGCACAATCGTGCCCATAACAGGCTTTGCAAATTCTGTTGTTTCACCTGCAATGGAGTTTCAGACAGAGGGCAGAATTTTCGGCACCGCCGCAAATATGTTCAAAATCGCAGGCCCCGTCATCGTCTACGGCACCGCCGCAGCATTTGTCTACGGCGTTATTTATTGGATTACAACATTATTTTAACCAAACAGGCTTGACCAAATCGGCCAAGCCTTTTAATCAATTTAGGAAGTCTTCGAAAAGTGCAGGGTCAGCTTCGGTTTTATCAACCTTACCATTTAAATAATATGACAAACAGACATCATATATCATAGAACCATCAGGATCGTTCTTCGTGTAGATTGAAAACAAAAACTCTTTTTCAACGATATATGCACTATAATTAACACCATATGTAGAGAAACAAGCCTTCTCAGCAGGGATATCCCACTTGTTTGAAGATAAGTAGTTCTTTGTAATGTTGATAAATTCCACTTTTGTTAATTGTGGATATTTATCTGATGATTTCATTATTTCAGATAGATAATCTGTGTTCACATTGGGTCTTTCGATTTGTTCTTTGGAACACCCCACAAAAGAAAAAAGAACAAACAACAAGGATAGTAGAATACATATAGTTTTTTTCATATACCACACCTCACTTTACTTCATTATACTACGCCACCGTTTTATTGTAAATATTTTTTGCCAAACCGGTGTGTCCTATATTGACAGCAGCAGAGAGCAACATCATTGGCACTGCGGCCAATATGTTTAAAATCGCAGGACCTGTTATTGTCTACGGCACAACATCCGCATTTATTTACAGTGTGATTTATTGGATAACGATGTTGTTATAAATGCACGGTGTATTTTTTGATAGATATTTCAATGGATTATTCTCGATATATTCCCAAATCTCGTTATAATCCTGCTGATTCCGTATGCCGTGGTCATAAAACGATTTTTGCCAAATGGGTCTTCCTATTTGTTTGGTAATAGACCCTTTAAATTGCTTTATTACCCGTGATATCGTAGGGGCGAACTGTGTTCGCCCGGTTTCATCAGTGTTTATGGAAATTATGAAATGAATATGATCCGGCATAATGCAATATTTATCAACCTTAACCGCATCATACACTGAATTTAATTTTCGAATTTCATTATCCACAACTATACCGATATCAGATAGGGAAACATTGGCGGGCGAACACAGTTCGCCCCTACGGTCAGACCAGAAGAGGTTCTCTCGATTTGCAGTACAAACGGTAATAAAATACGCTCCGGGAGTGGAATAATCGTAATCTTTTATGCGGATTTGTTTTCGTTTTGTCAAACTATTCACATATCTCACCTCAATTTATGTAAACAACTTAATAATACTCAACCGTATTGCATTTTTCAGAAATGAAGCGTAAAAATTCATCTGCATTAGACTGTGCTTTGATTTGTTGTATCGGTAGTATGTAAGCACTGATACTGCTGTTGTAAAGAAGAATATATCGGTCTTTGACTACGCATATCTTCTCGATTGCCCTGTAGCTTTGTTCGGTGCGTGCAGTTGAGCTTGTTTCTGTGATGCTTTCCTCATTAAACTCGTATACAGATTCAAAATCACAAGGTAGTGTGCCTGTTTTTTTCATTCGTTTTATCTGTGCTTTAATGTTGAGCGTGAGTATCTTTTTTAACAGCAACATATAAATTAAGGTAATCAGTGCGACAAATATTGCAAACCCTATAGCAGGCAACGTAAATCTGCATAAAATCAAGAGAAGCACAACCATAAAAGCCATAAGAGCAATAAACACTATACGGCTTTTAGTGAGTTGTTTTTTTCCGAGAACAGATTCGAACGAAGTGAATTGACTGAAAGCGAGATAATCTTCTTCAGTAAGATTGATGTTGAATCGAAAAAACATAATATATAACCTCCTTAAAATCAATTTGTAGGGGCGAACTGTGTTCGCCCGTTGTTATTTTTATATCAGGTTTACTGTAATGTTAATTCCTAATTCCGAATTCCTAATTACTTTTTCTTTTCCAGCATCCACTCAAGCAGCTCTTCAGAGAAAGCCTGATCCCAGCAGTCGTGACCTACTCCCTCGTAAAGCGTGCATTTAGCGTTTGGGTTGGTTTGCTTGAGCTTGTCGAATATATCTGTTGTGTTGCGGGGCAGAACAACGTCGTCGGCAAGTCCGTGGAAAGCCCATACGGGCATTTTCAGCACTGAGGCACCCCAGGCTGCACCGCCTCCGCAGCAGGGTGCGATTGCGGCGAACATATCGGGGTATGCCATAGCTGTGTTCCACGTGCCGTAGCCGCCCATACTTATTCCGCAAAGATATACTCTGTCGGTATCAACCGAAAATTCTTCAATAGCCCGGTCAATGAATTTTTTGATGCTCTCTATTCTCGCAACCCAGAAGCTTTCGCAGGCACACTGGGGCATAATGAGTATGCAGTCCTTGAGATTCTCATCGTTTACAATGTTGGGAAATCCGTGTACAAGCACCTTGTTAAGCTCATCTGTGCCGTTACCTCTTTCACCTGCACCGTGAAGCTGAATTATAAGCGCAGGGTGGTCGCTTAAGGTTTCTGGGATGTATGCAATGTAAGGGAAAATCTTGTCATAGCCTGTCTGCTTAATAACTTTCATATCGTTACCTCGTTATCTTTCTTATTCTCAGTCTGTTCAGTGTGCAGCCGTCTTCAACCGAGCCTGCACAGTAGGCGAGCAGTATGTCGCCGCTATCTGTTTCGTGAATTGCGGTGTAGCAAAAGCCCGACCTCTCGTCTGTTTCAAGCAGTGTCATCTCACCGAAGCTCTCACCGCCGTCAGTGCTGAATGCGGTTGCAAGCGGAGTTCGTCCGCCCGTCCATACTCCTTCAACTTCTTCACTTCTGCCGTTGTAAAGCGGTACAGGATTCCACACGGCAATTATTCTGCCGTCCCGAAGCTGTCTTGTCGAAAGCGGAGAAATCGCACTTGTGAAGCGTGAGGGTGTAGGCTCGTCCCAGCTTGTACCGTCATCATCGGAAAACGTTTCGTACTGTCTGCCCGAATCATTTCGGATATAGCACCACAGCCTGCCGTCGGGCAATTCAAGCAGTCCCGGCTCCTGCACACCTGTAGTACAGCCTGCACAGTAGGGCAGGGTAAGCCCCGAAAACAGCTTGTACCAGGTGAATCCGTCATCATCGGATGCAAAAATATAGAGCACACCGGGCAGAATATCGTCAAGAAATTTACTGCCGGGCAGGCATATTGTGCCGTGCTTTGCAGCAGGTATAAATATCCTGCCGCTCTTTGTGCATATGGGTCGGTCGTTATTTACTACAAAGTAGCCGCTGTCCTCACTGCATAGTACGGGTTTGCTCCACGTCTTGCCCTCGTCAATTGAGCGGATAAGGTAACACAGACAGTTGATATTTTCCGTTTTTGCAAGAAAAAACAGACCGATATCACCGTTTGCCATACGCATAAAGCTTGCAGACATAATGTTGTCTGCATTCATTTCGGTGTGAGTTATGAGCGGATACGGCTCACCGAAGCTTTCACCGCCGTCAACCGAAACGCTTGCGTATATATCAGCCGCCGCACCGTCGTCATCACCCTCACCACCGTAGCGAGAGTATGCAAACATAATATTGCCGTTTTTCAGCGTAATAAACGCACCTTCGCTGTTGCGGTTATTATCTTTCGTAGGTGCAAAATCACGTATTATATTACTGTTCATTACGTGCTCCTTTTTCTTGCTTTTCAAGGGAGTATTTTAAAGGGTTGTTGTCAATGTATTGCCACGTTGTTAAATAATGTTGTTCGTTGCGAATGATTTCATCAATGAACGATTTTTGCCATAAAGGGAACCCTACCTGCTTTGAAACAAAACGCTTGAATTGTCCGATGACGGTTGAAACTGTAGGGGCGGATATCATCCGCCCGTCAATATCAGCGTTGATTACAAGAAGCAAATGAATGTGATCGGGCATTATACAGTATTTATCAACATTTATATGCGGATAAGAGTTCGGAATATTTTTTATTGCGTAGTCGATAATTTCACCGATTGCTGATAATTTAATATCATTCGGGCGGATATTATCCGCCCCTACATTTGCCCAAAACAACGCTTTCCTGTTTGCCGTACACACTGTAATGAAATACGCACCCGGCATAGAATAATCGTAATCGGATAATCTTATTTTCTTTCGTTTGGGTAATTGATTTTCCATTTTATTCCAACACGGGCTTGTCGCAGAATTCGATTTCGGGTGCACCCTTGATTCCGTCTGACTCAAATACAACAATTTCGTTTTTGCCTTCCTTGAGCAGGGATGCAGGAATATAGAGCGTTTTCTGTGGGCCTATTTCCCAGTATCTGCCTATGTTGAATCCGTTTATCACTACAAAACCCTTTGTGAAATTGTCGAGTCTGAGGAATGTGTCCTTTGCTTCGTCAACGTTAAGATAACCTCTGTAGAATACGGAATTTTCTTCTGCTTTTTTGTCGCCGAATGTGAGCAGACCGAGGTTATCCATCGGCAGAGGATATACGTTCCAGTTGAAATGTATTCTGTCGTCAATAAGGCATCTGCCTGCAATGCCCTTTTTCTTCATCATCTTCGGGCCGAAGTTTGTTCTGCCCATATTTTCACACAGAATCGTGAGCACGTCGCCCTTGTTTGCGGTAATGTTAACGCTCAGCTTTTCATCGTTTGTGTAAACAATGCCGACAAGATTTTTGTTGATATAAATCTGTGCCCTGTCGCCAATTTCACTGAATGTCAGCTCAACATCATTGTAGTCACGGTTGAGTGTTGACTGATATGCTATGTAGCCGTAGCCTGTGCCGTAGTGCTCCATACATCTCGGCACGTCGGAATGAATCGGCTTTGAAAGCACGTCAATCATATCAAAGAAACCGACAGATTCACCTAGCGTGATTCTTCCGTATGCCTTTTTCTCACGGTTGGCAGGCACTTCGGGCAGGGGATAATCAATATATTTCTTTATTATGTCTCTTACTGCATAGTATTTTGCCGTTGTGTCACCGCATTCTGTCAGCGGTGCATCGTAATCGTAGCTTGTTACGTCGGGCAGATATTTTTCATAGTGGTTTGCACCCGAGGTAAAGCCGAAGTTTGTGCCGCCTATGAACATATACATATTAAGACTGCCGCGGCTGAGCATATCGTCAACAACCTTTGCGTAGTCCTCGGCAGAGGTTGTGTGGTGCTTTTCGTCACCCCATGCATCAAACCAGCCGTTCCACATTTCCATACACATCTTCGGGCTGTCGGGATAGAGCTCATCGTGTGCCTTGAAGTTTTCTTCAACCCGGCTGCCGAAATTAAGCGTTGCAAGACAGCCGTCTATCGTGCCGTCAAGCAGGTCTTCCCTGCTTGTACCGTCAGAGGTGAAGAGCGGCACGTCAATACCTCTGCGGATAAAGCCGTCTTTAAGGTAGTTCAGGTATTCTTTATCGTCACCGTAGTAGCCGTATTCGTTTTCGCACTGTACCATAATTACGTTGCCGCCGTTTGTACACAGCAGAGGACGTATCTCGTCACACATACGGTCAAGGTAACGGTCAAAATGCTTTATGTAAGCCTTGTTCATACAGCGTATTTCAATGTCTTCGTCAGCCTGAATCCACCACGGCAGACCGCCGAATTCCCACTCGGAGCAGATGTACGGGCCGGGTCTGACAATAGCCATAAGGCCCTCTTCGCCTGCGGCTTTAATGAAGGACGCAATATCGAGATTGTTTGTGAAATCGTATTCTCCCGGCTGTTTTTCGTGCATATTCCATGCACAGTAGGTTTCAACGCAGTTGCATCCCATAGCTTTGAGCTTTTTGAAAATATCGCCCCAGGTGTCGGGCATATTGCGGAAATAGTGTACAGCGCCCGAAATCAGCTTTACGGGCTTGCCGTCTTTTATAAAATCTTTACCTTTTATTTCAAAAGTCATGTTTTTTACCTCCCGATTACTCTGCCGTGATTATAACAGAAAAAGTGGTTATATTCAATGCGTTTTTAAAAACGCAAATCATGCAAAATTTATTTTGCAATTCATGATTTCAACGAAATCAAATCACGCCGTAAGGCAAATCATATTTTAAATACCTCAGTGAAATCGATGCACATAGGAAAGTACGTAGAACCGAAAAAGGTTGAGTCGCTGTTTTTATGTTTTAATGATTTGCTTCGCATGATTTGGCTAATTGCCATGATTTGTTGCTTGATGCAACATGATTTGAATTGATAAATCAATTCATTATATTCAATGTATAATAATAAAAAGAAAAAATAACAAATTTTCTTTTTTGGAATTGTAATCATTTGTTAAATATGAAGATTGACACATTTTTTATACTGTAATAAAATTGTAAAGAAAGGAAGTGGCATAAAATGAAAAAGAATACTAAAAATCTTGTTTTTGCGGCACTGCTTGCAGCTGTCACCTGTGTGGCAACGCTTGTTATCCATATTCCGTCGCCGCTTAACGGTTACATAAATCTCGGTGATTGTTTTGTCCTGCTTTCAGGCTGGCTTCTCGGCCCTGTCTACGGCTTCCTTGCCGCAGGTGTAGGCTCAGCCCTTGCCGATCTGTTCCTCGGTTATGCCGTTTATGCACCCGCAACCTTTATAATCAAAGGTTTGGTTGCTCTTGTGGCATATCTGCTTATCAAAGCATTCGGTAAAATCAATAATAAGACAGTCGCATACGTGCTCAGCGGTATTATTGCAGAGCTTGTAATGATTGGCGGTTACTATGTGTTTGAAGGCTTTATGTACGGCTTTATTGAGTCGGCTGTCAATATCCTTCCCAACGGTGTGCAGGCTGTTGCAGGTATCGTCTGCGCAACTTTACTTATCGCTGTTATCAACAAAACAGGTGTTTTGAAAAAGCTGAAATAAACTTAAAATCTGCGTAAAAATAAAAGATGCTGTGAATATGAACGGAGCAGGCTGACGACACAGATGCTTTACTCATATATACGAGTGAGTGCCCGTAGGCGGTAAACCCAGCCTTAATTTTGCACTTTGAAATAACTGAAATAAATTTTAAAAAGGTGTTGACACACCTTGACCCTTGTGTTATACTACTTAAGCCGCATATTACGGGTTGCACTATAATTGTGCCCAAATCCGCTCTCTCACGGGCGGTACCCCTGAATAGCGAGACTTAATAAAAGAGGTAGAAAAATGTACGCAATCATTGAGACCGGCGGCAAGCAGTATAAGGTATCTGCCGGCGACACACTTTACATCGAGAAGCTCAATGTTGAAGCTGACAGCGAGGTTGTCTTCGACAAGGTTATCGCAGTAGGCTCCGACGACTCCATCAAGGTTGGCGCTCCCTACGTTGAGGGTGCAACAGTCACAGCTAAGGCTATCAAGAACGGTAAGGCAAAGAAGATCGTTGTCTTCACCTACAAGCCCAAGAAGAACGAGAAGCGCAAGATGGGTCACAGACAGCCCTACACTAAGGTTGAGATCGCCGCTATCAACGGCTAATCAGCTATGATTCGCTTTAAGTTTGTCCGTTCGGGCAAGGCAAATATCGGGTTTGAGTGCAGCGGTCACGCAGGTTATGCCGAAGCAGGGCAGGATATTGTCTGTGCGGCGGTTTCGTCTGCAGCCTATCTCACCGCAAACACGATTACGGATTTTTTAAAGGTCAGGTCAAAAGCAGAGGCTGACGACGGCTATATGCTCCTTGAGCTGCTCGAAGAATCCGAAGAAGCCACTAAGTTGCTTGACGGGCTTGAAGCTCACATCAGGACGCTTGCGAAGGATTATCCTCGCAGCATCAAAGTAATTTACGGAGGTAACACAAATGCTTAAGATAAACATTCAGCTTTTTGCTCATAAAAAAGGTATGGGTTCCACCCGTAACGGCCGTGATTCCGAGTCCAAGAGACTTGGCGCAAAGCGTGCAGACGGTCAGTTTGTTCTTGCAGGTAACATCCTTGTAAGACAGCGCGGTACACACATCCATCCCGGCACAAACGTTGGCAAGGGCTCCGATGACACTCTCTTCGCAAAGGTTGACGGTGTTGTCAGATTTGAGCGTATGGGCCGTGACCGCAAGAAGGTCAGCGTTTACACTGTTGAGCAGTAATTTAACTCAATGAAAAAGCGGCTGAGTTGCAGAAATGTGATTCAGCCGCTGTTATTTTTAAAAAAATTCCAATTTTTTTAAAAATAAGTATTGACAAACGGGTTAAAATATAATACAATAAACAAGCTTTTTGTGGCGGCATAGCTCAGTTGGCTAGAGCATTCGGTTCATACCCGGAGTGTCGTAGGTTCGAGTCCCACTGCCGCTACCACTTTTAAGTCGGAGCAATAGTTCCGGCTGAACCCGGCCCGGTGGTCAAGAGGTTAAGACACCGCCCTTTCACGGCGGTAACACGAGTTCGATTCTCGTCCGGGTCACCAAAAAATAAAGAGTACACGTAAGTGTGCTCTTTATTTTTTATGTTATGGAGAATCGAACTCTATACATAATCCGTTGACAAAAAACAGTCTTGATATTATATTAAAATTACAAAGTGAAAAATTTTATAACGAAGGGAAGATGAACATATGGCTAAGTTTGAAACGACGTTATCCGGTGATTTCAATCAGATTCTTAAAAAAATCGAAAACGGAATACTTGAAGGAAGCTTATCCGCTTCGCTTGAAGATTCAACCGATTTTCAAAGCGGTGGTTCTCGTTGCAGTGTGCGTGTGTTTGAGCGTTACAGCTATTCGGGCAGTAACCGTGTAAGTCTTAGTGTGACGCTGTTTCAGAACGCTGATTATCCTATTTATCTTTCTGCAATTACCTCCGGAGGAAGTCAGGCAGCATTTTTTAAAATCAATACCATCGGAGAAGAAGCTTTTCTGGATAAGCTGAAAGAAATACTGTAAATATATTAAGGATAGCCCTCAACCGGGAGCTATCCTTATTTTTTACTCCAGCATATCAATTCTGCTTTTGTGTCTGCCGCCTTCAAATTCGCCGCCAAGCCAAGCGTCAACTATCATCAGTGCAAGGTCTCTGCCTACTACTCTTGAGCCGAGTGATAGAATGTTTGTGTCGTTGTGCTGACGTGAAAGCAGAGCAGAGTAAGGCTCACTGCACACTACGGCACGCACGCCTTTTACCTTGTTTGCGGCAATCGAAATACCGACACCAGTGCCGCAGATGAGAATACCTTTTTCACATTCGCCGCTTGTCACAGCTTCGGCAACAGCTTTACCGAATACGGGATAATCCGTACGCTGAGTGCTGTGTGTGCCGAAATCCTTGATGCTGTAACCTTTGCTCTGCAGGTGCTCTATGATGTGCGTTTTCAGCTCAAATCCGACGTGGTCACAGCCGATTGCAATTTGTGTCATTTTACGTTTTCCTTTGTCACAATGTTTGAGTCAACGGGAATCATCTGCGGCTCTGCCTTCGGGTCAAACTTCGGCTTATCCTTAGCCGCTTCAACCATCTTGCGAAGCGAAGTCGCACCTATCTTTGCAGGGTCCTGTGCAACTGTTGCGTCAAGCTGACCTGCACGGATTGATTCGAGTGCTTCAGCCGAGCCGTCTGTACCTACAACAATAATCTTGCCGAGCTTGTCAGCGTTGATTACCGCCTGAAGTGCACCGAGTGCCATCGTATCGTTACAGCAGTAAATTGCCTTGAGATTCGGGTACATCTGAATATAGCTTGTCGCTGTGTCGAGTGCTTTCTGTCTGTCCCAGTCGGCAGGCTGTGATGCAACAAGCTTGATTTTATCAGCCTTTTTGAATGCGTTTGTTGCACCTGTTTTTCTTGATTCGCCCGATGCGTTGCCTGCCTTACCCTCAATAATTGCAACGTCACCGCCGTTTTCACCGAGCTGGGTGATTATAAAGTTTGCACCTTTTTCTCCTACAGCTACGTTGTCTGTTGTCGCAAACGCAATAACACTGCCGCCTGCGTTACGCAGTGTGTCAATGTCAATCTTCTCGTCAATATTCATAACGTATATGCCCTTTTCGTTTGCCTGAACAATGCCGTTTATAAGGTTAGTGGGAGAGAGCGGAGCAACACCGATTGCCTTGTAGTTTTTTGTAAGGCAGTTTTCGAAAATCGTCAGCTGACCTGCAGTGTCGTCTTCACTCTGTGCGGCAAAAATGTCTACCTTTACGCCGAGAGCCTTTGCCTCTTCCTCAATACCTGCCTTCATCTTTGCCCAGAAATCGTTTGAAAGCGTTTTGAGAATTATTGCGTAATCTGCCTTGCCCGAAGCCATATCTGAAACACCTGAGCTGTCGGGTTTGGTTGTTTCATCCTTTTTGCCGCCGCAGGCAGTGAGCGTACAGCAGATTATTGTTAGTGCGAGTAATGCAGCCGTAATTTTTCTGATTTTCATATTTTTACCTCTTTTCATTTGTTTGTTATATTATTCCCGATCTGACGCAGATATTCATTCAGTGCAAAATCACCGCTGCCGAAAACACCGCTTTGCTGGTCGTGCTTTGTGAATATAAGTGTCAGATTTTTTTCGGGATACGGTTTTCTTGTGTAAAATCTTATCGAGTCGGTCAGTACTTCCTTCGGGAAATCCTCCATATCAACAACACCGCCGCCTATGATACAGCAGTCGGGGTCAAGTATGTTGATCTGAGTCGCTATCGGAATTGCAAGGTCACGTACAAATTTCTGTAATACGGGGCTGCTTTTGTGCTCTTTGAATACCTTTTTGATGTCGGTGTCGGGGAAGTGCTTTGCCGCAAGTGCTACAAGTGCCTTGCCCGAGCAGCGTGTTTCAATACAGCCTACGTTACCGCAGGTGCATACGTCAGTGCTGTCAATTATCGGTACGTGGCCGAGTTCACCTGCAACGCCGTTACTGCCGCTGTAAAGCCTTCCGCCTATTGATATTGCGTTACCGAAGCCTGTGCCGATATAGAATCCGAGTACAGTCGTTTCGCCTGAAAGGCTGAGCTTTGCTATATCGTTATGGAGCAAAAAATTGACATCTCTGTCAACGAAAACAGGGAAGCCGAAATACTCCTCAAAGCTGCCGAAATCAGCGTTGTCAAAGCCCTTGAGATTCGGTGAGGAGTAAACTTTTTTCTTGTCCTTGCTCACTATTGCGGGTATGCCTATTGCCGCCGCCTTTATCCTGCCTTCAAAGCCGCTGTTTTTAAGGTAGCTTTTAATTTCTTCTTTCAGTACCTCCACAGCGTTTCCGTGTGAAAAAACACTGCTCGATGTGCGCGTGAAGGTGTAAATCCTGCCGTCACCGCCTACGGCCCCCATGCGGAAATTAGTGCCGCCTATATCGATTCCGAGTGCAAATATACTGCTCACGTCTTATTCCTCCGTCGTTGCCTGTATGAAATTTTTCTGCATTTTATCCCATGCTGTTTCGAGATTCTTGTCGAGTGAAAAAAGCCCCGACGTGCCGACTACGAAGCATTCGGTACCCGCTTTATAAAGCTCACCGAAGGTCTTCTCGTTGCATGAGCCGTCAACCTCAATGATATAGCTGTAGCCGTTTTTTTCTTTCAGTGTGCGTGCCTGCTCAATTTTTCTGAGCATCTGTCTTATAAAGCTCTGCCCCGCAAAGCCGGGGTCAACCGTCATAATCGTGATTTTGTCAAGCAGCTCAAGGTAATACTGTGCCGCGGAAAGGGGAGTGGCAGGGTTGAAAACAGCTCCCGCTTTACAGCCGGCATTCTTTATTTTTGTTAATGTGCGGAATGCGTCTGCGTTAATTGTTTCTGCCTGGGGGCAGATATATTCGGCACCTGCCTTGCTCAGCGGTTCGATGTAATCTGCAGGGTTTGTAACCATAAGGTGACAGTCGAGGGGCTTTTTTGCAGCCCTTGATATTGCACTTACAAAGTCGGGCGACAGAGTCAGATTCGGTACGTAGTGACCGTCCATTATATCTACGTGATAAAAATCGCATCGGGTGTTGAGAATTTCAATCTGATTTTTTATATCTAAAAAATCCATGCACATAAGTGAGGGACTGAATAATGCCGACATAGTTACCTCCTGTTTTCTGCCGCAACAAAGCGGTCAAGCGTTACCGAGCCGATGATAAGTGCACCCATTACAACCTGCTGAAGCGTGCTTG
>JAZSEX010000082.1:0-21144 GCA_045531935.1 Acutalibacteraceae bacterium
TTGAATTACTAAGTTGTCTTCCTAAGACCGCTTGGCCTCCGACTTTATTGCTTTGAGGTAGCTTTCCTTTAATGTCCATAGTGTAAAAAAAGCTTTATCTTCATCTTCAGCACTGTCAACCAAAGATATCTCACCCTCAGTAAAAACACGTCTCTCAACAGATTTATGGCGTTTTTTCACCTGCTCAATATCAACGCCGACTGGTGTATCGGAAAAAGCACACATCACTACACCGTAACTATGGCTGAGGCTGACAAATATGTCATCTTTGCCCTCAATATATGGGCAGCCTTTATCGTCTTTTGATATTACTATATCATCAACACTCAAGCATAAATGTCGTGCAAGCTCTCGCTTGAGCAAGCTATGCACAGCCTCACTCATCTGCTTGTAACTGTCACCTGCTGATTTTTCAAAAAACACTTTTATCAAAAAATCACCTTCTCAAAAAAAGCCGCCCGGTTTTCGCCGGACGGCAATTTTTATGTTTTAAGAAACCTTAACCAACCTGGTTAACAACCTCTTTAAGAAGAGCTGCATCGCTGAGAAGCGTTGCGTCTGTAGCGTTGATAACACCGTCGTGGTTCGGGTCGGCAGCCATCTTCTCGTACTCATTGAGCTTATCGAGTGACAGCATACCGTTAGCAATCATGCTTACGAGGAACGAGTCGTTAGCATCAGTTGTGCCGTTACCGTCGATATCACCGTAAATAACTACTGTGTACTCAAGGCGGCAAGTTGCACCGTCCATAACCTTGATAACGGAGCCTGTACCAAGTACAGCATCCTCACACTGAATAGTACCTGTACCGATAACCTGTGCATAATCAGTCTTGAAGGAATCGAGTGTAAGCTCATCAGCAAGACCGTAAACTATTCTCTTCTTTGTTTCAACAACTGTTGTGGAGCCGTCTGCAGGAGCAAGCTCACAGTCTGTTGCTGCAACGTCAAGAGAAATGAATGCATTTGAAAGCTCGGGAACAAGGTTAACTGTATCAGCAACATACTTAGCTGTAGCTTCATTGTAAGTAAGAGCTGCAACAGAAGTGGGAACTGATGTTGCATTGTTGTCAGGTGACTTACACATTCTCTCGTCAATAAAGATGAGACCTTCTGTTACGGAAGTATCGATAGACTGGTTAACTGTGAGAGTCATTGTAAAGACGAGAGTCTTTTCGCTTACAACAACAGGATTCTTGCTGAGTGCAGTTGCACTTGCACCGGTTGTAATACGTGTACACTGAATATTCTCAGCAGCTAACGGATCACCGTTTGCAAACTTATCTGCCCATGCTGTTGTAAAGTTATTAGAACCTGAAATTCTTGTGTTACCAAGAGACTTGATGTAAGCAGATGTTGTATTCGGCTTGCAAGAGCCTGTAATAGCAGCAAGTGAGAATACTCTCTTATCAAACATGATACCGAAGATACCCTGACCTGCGATATAATTTGTTTTGATACTTACTTCAACTTCAATTGTGTCGCCTGCTTTGATTGATGTAGCAGGAACACGCTTGCCGTTGATTGTCTTGAATGCATCAAGGTAATAATTACACACTGTGTTAAGATCCCAAACAGCCTTAAGTGTTACGTTACCGGAAGGCATTGTCTTGAGGTCAAATGCTTCGCCGTTGAGAGTCCAACCTGCGAAGAGGTAGTTTGTTTTCGTGGGTACCTCAACAGAAATAGGTGTACCGTAATCAGCTGTGATAGGATCAATTTCAGTACCGCCGTCTGTGTTGAAGTAGAGTGTGTATGTGTTAACTGAATACTGTGCATAGAGTGTATGCTCAACGTCAGTCTCTACAAGAACAGCAGCAGTAATCTGCTCGCCGCCCTCAGGCTGTGTGAACCAACCGATAAATGTGTGACCATCCTTAGTGGGAGTGGGAAGATAGCCGTAAGCTGAACCGAATGTTACAGTGTAGCTTGTATCAGCAACAACACCGTTTTCACCGGGATCAAGAGTAACGTCATAAACCTTAACTGTCCAACCAGCATAAAGAGTTACGGAAGTACCTGTTTCACCAAGGTCAGGCATTGTTGTGTAGGATGCGGGCTGAGTGCAAGCTTCATCGTAGTACCAGCCTGTAAAGCTGTAACCGAATCTTGTGGGAACGGGCATAGCAATCTCTGCACCGTAAACAGCTGTGATAGACTCGCAAGCTGAGCCAAGACCTGAGTTAAAGTTGAATGTGTAGCTCTCAATGTCACTCCAGTGAGCATAAAGAGTTTCAACGTAGTTGATTGTAACTATAGTATCGGGAATAATCTGCTCACCGCCTGTTGCATCGGAGAACCAGCCGAGGAAGCTGTAACCGTCTCTTGTTGCAACGGGAAGCTCACCGT
Organism: Acutalibacteraceae bacterium; assembly: GCA_045531935.1. Taxonomy (GTDB): domain Bacteria; phylum Bacillota; class Clostridia; order Oscillospirales; family Acutalibacteraceae; genus UBA8612. The sequence goes on from JAZSEX010000082.1 coordinate 2,350, forward strand.
ACTCTGCACCGTATGCGAGCTGCTTGGACTCAACATCAACCTTACCGCCGTTAGCATTGAAGTATGCATAGTAAATAACGGGAGTGTAAACAAATGTTACAGTCTGCTCGTCTTCTGTGAGAGTAACTGTCTGATACTGTACGTCAGGCTCAAAGCCGGGATGAACCGGAGCAGTTGCACGTACAACGTATGTTCTTGTACCGTCATAAAGCTGTGAGCTGAGTACACGGTAACCGCTTTCCTGAGTTTCATCAGGAGTTACACAAAGAATTGTGTATCTTGCCATCTTGAGTGTAAGACCGTCAATAGCATCCTGAATGTTGTCAGCCATCTGATCAACAGCAGCCTGTCTCTCAGCAGGAAGGTCGTACTGAACAAGAGCAATAGCGTTTGTAATATCAGCAAAAGAGTTGTAGTTGTCAGGATTAAGCTCGTTGATATATGCTACGAGAGCATATATTCTTGAGTAATCTGCATAAGCACTTACAAGAGAATCAACAGCTATGCCGATATTCTCAATAGCACGCTGTACTCTTGTCTGAGTTGCACTGGGGTTAGCGTAAACCTCAAGTGCATTTCTCATAACGTTTGTGTATGTTGAGAAACCGCCGCTGTAGCTTGAAGCCTGTCTGTTCTTTGCTGTTTCTCTTGCAATAAGAGCGGCAAGCTGAGTCTTGATAGCTACGTGCTCGCCTTCAGCACAAGTGAGAACGTTAACGTATGTGGTGTATGTTACACCTGCATATTCATATGTAATTGTTGCAACAATTACATCACCTGTAGCACCTGTTGAAGTAACAGTTGCATAGTAGTAACCGTCGGGCTCGAGTCTAAACTCGTTTGCAACAACAGCCTTTGTTACTTCAAGAGTAACGTTTGAAAGCTCGTTGGAAGCAACGTCCTTAAATGCGATTGTAAAGCTCTTACCGCTTACTACTGAGCTTGCAACTCTGATATCAACAGCAGACTTGTACTCTGTATTGATAACGGTAAGACCTGCTTCAGCACCTGCAAGAGCAGAAGCAGCGTTAGAGATATCTTCAGCTGATGCTGAAGCATTTGCAGCGACACTTTGTGCATTAGCCAGCGCAGCAGTATAAACAGCGTATGACTCGGGTGTGTATCTTGCCTCCGGGAAGGAGTCGTGATTGTCGAGCATATACTGAAGAACTGTCTTGCTGTAGCTTGCGGCACCGGCTACGATGCCGCAAGCGAGAGTGCTGAATATAAGTGTCAATGCAAGCAGAAAGCTTATAAATTTTTTAAGTTTCATTTGCATATTCCCCTATTACACGAGTAGATTTTTGTAGTTAATACCGGTAATTCTTAACCGATGCCGAAAACATTCGAGAAGATAAAGCCGATAAACTGTGAAAGTATAGCAATTACCTTCTGGAAGAATGTCTGCTCTGTTACGGGTGTCTCTGTAGTTACGTCATTTGTTACGGAATCAGTCTCAACTTCAGTGTTGGACTTGATTCTTGACCAGCGAGCGTAAAGTGTGCTGTAGTAACCTGTTGTAACCTTAACGGTTTCGTCAACCTTGATACCGCCGGAAAGCTTGTTGTACCAGCCGACAAACTCATAGCCTTCACGTGTGGGAACGGGAAGGTTTGTGTATGTGCTGCCGTATGTTACGTTTGCTGTTGTGGGATCAACCTGACCGCCGTTTGCGTTAAAGATAACTCTGTATACGTCGGGTGCATAGTAGAACTCAACAACAACGCCGCCCTTTGTGATTGTAACAAGCTGAGACTTGTCAGTTGACTTATAACCCATGATTTCGGGAACGTTAACGATAACCTTTTCGCCGATATCGCCGTAAATTGTATCTGTGCTCAGAAGGATAACCTGAGGAACTTCGTTACCTTCGTCATCAATTACGGTAAGAGGATGAAGGAGACCGGAGTCGTCGTAGCAACGGATAATGATACGATCCTGAGCGGGCTTAAGATTATCAATCGCTGCCTTAAGGTTGTCGATCATCTCGTTAACAAGTGACTGCTGGAGAACATCCTGTGAGAAGTCAACTGTCTTGAGAACTTCTGTAACAGCGCTGAAATCCTGATAATCATCGGGATTGAGGGAGTTTGCAATAGAGATGAGCTTATGGAGCTCTTCGAAATCTGCTGACTTGTATTCAAGCCATTCGATTGCTTCAAGAAGGTTGATGTTAGCTTCATCAATCTGAGCCTGAGTTACCATCGGGTTGTTGAGGACAGCAACAGCTGCTTCAAGGTCCTTCTTGTAAATGTCCCAACCGCCTGAATAGAACCATTCCTGACGGCAGGAAGAAATTGCTGCACTGACAGTCTCACGAAGAGCTGTCTTATCGTATGCAACAACGCGAAGCTCAAACTTCGGATAAGAGATTGTCTGACCGCCGTTAGTAGCCTTAGCATCAACAGTGGGTGTGATAAGTGTTGTGATTGACTCACCTGCTTCGGGAAGATTACCGGAGAAGGTGAAGTTCTTGGAATCATCCTGGTTGAGAGTCATGCTGTAGGATGACGGCTCAACTGTAACAGCTTCGTTAGAGGATGTTACGTTAACATCAATTGACTTGAATACACCGGAGCCGATGTTACCTGCTGAGTAAGAATCAGCATACTTGGTAACTGTGAACATAAGACCGGGAAGCTCAGAGATATTTCTGTAAACGCTGCGGTCAGCATAAACAGTACCCATAGGAACTGTAGCAAAGTCGCCTGCACTGCCTGCATTTGCATGGTCTACGTGGTATGTAAGAACACTGCTGTAGTTAGAAGTATCAATACCGTAAACACCAAGGTAGTACTGGTTACGAACGTAACCGGGCTGGCATGTATTTACGTCAAAGTTGATTTCATAGTCACCTGCAGATACGAATGTGTAAGCGTAAGCTGTGTATGTCATACCTGTAGAGGGCTGTGTGAATTTGATTGTTGCAGTAATGACTGAGTAAAGAGTTGCTGCAGCGGGATCGATCTCCCAGCAGTAGTAACCGTCTTCCTCATACATTTCGCTGATAACAGCACCGCCGTTTACTGTTGCAGAAACGTTTGTAACAGCAGCACCGCTGGACTCACGGAACTTAAGAGTTGTCTTTGTATCTCTTGCAACTACTTCGTCAATGATGATATCTGCACCAAGCTCGTAGTTGAGTTCCCAAAGCTCAAGACCGTTAACAGCGTCACCGAGTCTTGTAGCTACTTCGTCAACGATAGACTGTGAATCAAGGTCATAGTCACGGTCGATTGATTTAGCTGCTGCATAAGCTGCCTTGAACGCTGCGATTGACTGAGTTGTATAGAGCTTGTAATCCTCTTCAGGAATTGCTTCAGCTCTTCTGATCATAACGTCAAGAACGTTGTAACGTGCGAGTGAGATATAGTCCTTAAGTCTGTTCTGAGCCTTGAAGAGTTCCTGTCTTGCAATAGAGATTGCAGACTGCTTTGCATCGGGGTCAGCAGCTACCTTGTAAGCGTTTGCAAGAGCCTCGCTGTAAAGTCTCCAGGATCTGTCTGTGTAAATCTTACCGCCGGAACCGTTGTCGTTGGTCTTAGCGTTATTAGCCTCAGCATAGTTAATCTCGTATGCGAGCTGAATCTTACATGTCTCATCTCTGGGTGTAAGCTTCTCGTAGTAGTAGCCGAGTCTGTAGTACAGGTTCTTAATTTCAAGAGCTGTAACTAAGTTGGGGTTCTCATTGTATCTGTTTACAAGATCAACACATTCGCTGTATGTGTCGTCAAAGTCTGTAAACTGGTAGAGATACTTATAGTCCTCTTCACCGTATGTGAAGTAACCGTCATCACTGTATGTGAGATCACCGTTGGAGGGCATATACTGCTCCATAAGTGTCTTGAGGTCCTTTATTGTCTTGTTGGGGTAACCGACAGGAGCATTAACTGTGAAGTTATCGTTCTGGCTGAGACCTATAAGAGAACCAACAAGCGGAATAAGAGTCGGGAAGTTATAATCCTTCTCAGAATAGAGAGCATTAAGTAAGTTCTCAAGGAACTGGCCGAGATTACCACCCTTAGTAGAACCGTAAACAAGCTCTTCAAGGCTATTTACGCTTGAGGGAATAATCTCAAGACCGTTCATAAGACTTGAAAGAATGCCGCCGAGAAGATCGAGAACGAAGTTAACAAGAGGCTGATTGAGTATTGCATCGGGAGAAGAGTTCTTACCGATGAAGCTGAGAATCTTCTCGATGTTAAGAGTCTGTACACCGTCGAGAATTGCACCTCTGATAAATGACTCAGAAACTGTGCTGTAAGTCATCTGGATTGTGGTAAGTGTGGGATCGAGAAGAGTGAAGAGTGTAGCATCAAGCTTCTCCCAACCTGTCATACCTGCAAGGTTCTGTCTTGTGTTGAAGATGAAACCGAAAGTGCCTATAAGCCAGTTAACAAGGTAATCTACAAACTCATCAAAGCTTGCATCGAGCGGAATGTCGATAGCAATAAGAGAGTTCATAAGATAGATAAGGTAGTCTGTACCGATTTCAATCCATGCACCGTTTTCGGGATCAAGCTCGCCGCTTTCAATCATGCCGTAATAATCGGTTTCAGGGAAGAGGTCGATAACAAGGCTGATAAGTATATAAGTAAGGCATTCCTGAATTGTATCGCAATCGGGAAGGAAACGTACACCGGCAAAGAAATCAATACCGGGTGCGATAAGCTGAATAATATAAGAGATGAACTGGTCAGTTGTCCACTCGGTCATATCCGGGAATTCCATATCCTCGGGGATAACTTCGGGAAGAAGCATCTGAAGGAGACCGGGGCCAAGCTCACGGAGAAGGCCAACAATGTTGTTGTAAATATCATCGTTGATATCAATACCGTGATCTGTGAAAGAGATAATAGTGTAAAGAGCAGCGGGTGTCTTTACAACGTTACCTGCTTCATCAGTTGTTGTTTCACCTGCAAGAAGCCATGTAAGAGCCTTCTCAAGCTCAATAACAGGATACTCCTCTGTATCATAAGGGATGCCAAGCTTGAGATAGTCGTTAATAATACCCATGATAGTGGGAAGAAGACCGGGCTCTGCGGGGTTACCGTAGGGGAATTCTTCACTTACTTCAATATCAAGTGCATCGGGCAGTGACTCAACAAGTGTAGGAACGAGGATATCAACCATAAGTGCATCAATAGCGTTCTGGATAAGGTCGTATGAAGAACCACTTGTGATTGATGTCTTACCTGCCATACTCGGAAGGAAGCCTGAGTATGTCTGAGTTGAAACGTTGTAATCACCTATAAGAAGCTGGTCAACAACGTCCTGAAGGAGACCGTCGATTGTGAATGAATCGAGAGTAACACCTGCAGGGAGTGTATCGATTTCGGGCTCATTCTCAGCTTTAAGCAAGCTGTTGTAAATGAGAGTATAAATCATTTCCTTAAGGAAAGCAGGAATATCGTAGAGGAAACCCAAATCGGGGTCATCAGGCGGAATAACAAGCTCCATAATACCGCCGAAGTCGATAGTACCGTTACCAAGCTTCTCGAGAACAGGGGCGTTGTCGCTGAGGAACTCAAGAAGAGCGTAGAAAACAACAGAGTCAGCGTGAGTAGTTCTTCTGGGCTCAACTATAGCAGACTCATCAAGGTCTTTAAGGTCACCGACAAGGCTGAGACCCTGTGCAACGTTGACAAGACCCATATCGAGAAGGTCTGAAATTGATTCAAATGTGTTATCAACTGAAGTAAGGTTGATTCTGATTGTACCGAGGATACTCAGGTCAATCTCTTCGTTGATGTTGGCATCGTACAGCACTGTATCAATGAAGTCGAGAAGCATAGAGCAGCTCTGCTCATATGTGTAGTACGGCTTACCGAGGCTGTCATAGCCGGCGGGTGATGTGTAAGCTTCATAAGCGGATGCGGTACTTGCAAAAGAAGTAGCAAGCATAACATACGCAAGGAGGATACACAACAGCTTTTTGAGTTTTTTCTTCATGAAAAAGCACCTCCATGGTTTTGTGTGGAAATTCGCTGTTCGGTAGGAATACCTATACTATGTAATTAATAATAATAACCTATACCGATAGGTATACAGTTACACTATTATTCATACCGATTGTATCACAATAATTTTGTAATTGCAAGTTAAATCGCAACAAAAAAGCCATAATTTTTATTAAAATTTGTATATAATGTAAAGCAAATTCACTTTCTGCCACAAAATATGGGCTTAAAGCACTCAAAGACTTGCCAACTTATTAACAATGTGTTAAAATATATTACACTTAATAATTTGTTATGTTGTATAAGGAGTAAATATGATGAAAAAGTTATTTGCAGGTGCTGTCACAGCTCTTACGGTTATTTCCGCTACCGTTGTCCCCTCCCTTGCCGCAACTGTCGATTTACCGCCCGAATTTTCAGAGATTGCACCTATTTTCGAAATTGTACTCAGAATTGTTGAGTTTCTTTCCAAAATCGCTTCATTTTTTGCAGGTGCAATACAGTAAGATTTAATCAGCATAAATAAAACGGATTGCAGAGGATTTACCCTTTGCAATCCGTTTTTTATTTTATTATGTATTTCAGTTAAGGTCGTTGTCTGTTTTGTTTTCGGCAGCAACAGCCTTCTGTGCAGCCTTGACCTTGTCAAGAGCCTCTGTATCACCGTCGGTAACTTCAGAAGCCATAAGTGCACGGCGGGCAAGCAGCTCTTCGTACATCTTATCGCGCTTTTTACCCGTAAGATCGTAGAACAGAAGCGGAATAATACCGAGTGTTGTTGTGATGATGGGAAGAACGGTACACATAGCAAACAGCCAGAACTTTGTATCGTCAGACTGTGCAGTGCCACTTGTGTAGGCATTGATGTCGTAGCCGATCCACTGTTTAAACATCGTCTTAACAGCACCGCTGAGTACGCCTGCAAGCTTCTGTGCAAGGCCCTTTGCAGCTGAGGTCATAGCCTCTGTACGATAGCCATTCTTCCACTCGCAGTAGTCCATAGCTTCGTTGTACATTTCACTGGGGATAACGTTACGAAGGCCGTAGAAGAACATATAGACGGTTTCCTGAAGTGCAAAAGCAATACCCATAGGAACTACCTTCTTGTAAAGGCCGTTCTTTTTGCCGCCTATGCAGCCGAACAGGAATACGGGAATATACGTAATATCAATACTGTACTTACCAAGGATAGCAAGCGCACGTGTTGACATTTTCTTACGGAACCACGGAACAAGTGCATAAGAGAACGGGTGGACGATTGCGCCGGGGATACCAACGACCGTGCCGAGAGTAGCAAAGTTGAGAACGTCAATGAAGTAATCCTTCTTACTGCCGCTGAGAAGCGAGAAGCTGCTGAGCGTATCTGAAAGAGTGAGAAGAAGAATAGGCTTATTGTTGATGATTGACTTAACGCCTTCTTTGATACTAGGTGTTTCAATCGACTGCATAACGCGCTCTTTTGTGATTGAAGCAAACCAAAGTGCTGCGATACCGCTGACAAGCGAAGTAAATACACCCATGCCCATAAATACAGCACGATAAGCTTTTTCGTAGCTACCTTTAGCAATGATCTGGTTACCGATAAGGTCAAGGACAACGTCCATTATCTGTTGGGGTAACTTCTCACCGAGGAAGCCCGAGAAGAACTGAGCCTGCGTAATCAGTCGCGTTCGTTCCAATGGGTTTGGTGTTATGGTTGCGAGCATACCCGTCTGTGCAAAGCCACGGAAAGTGCCGCCCGTTTCTCGCAGAAGTGCAAGAAGAAGGTAGAAGAAAAACTTTGCCATTGAATCGGCGGCCGCACTCGGGAAGAGCGCAGGCATAAGCCAATAAAGGCAGGTTGCGATCGTGCCGGGAATACCGAGAACGATAAGGTAGGGCTTGAACTTACCCCAACGGGTACGCGTTTTATCAACTATAGCACCCGAAAAGGTATCATTCACAACGTCCCATATACCGTTTATGAAATTAGCTATTGTCTGAAGCTCCAGATTAAGTTTGAAGATCGTGGTAATGAAACGCTCGGAGTATGTATTGATATTAAAACTCTGCGCCATATCAAATATTACGTAGCCGACAGTTTCTTTCGTACCGACGTAACGTCTGTTCTGCTTGGCATAGAAGTCTTCAGTATACTGACCGCTTTCAATAGGCTCTTTTACTTTTTTATCTTTTTTAGCCAAAAAACCAGCCCCCTCGGTTAATATTTTATAAATTATAACACATAAATTCCGTTAATTCAAGCCATTTCATCGCTTTAACCCAATAAAAAATATTAAATTTAGTTTATAATTACTTTTAATAATTATATAGTCCGCAGCATACCTTTAAACAGTATTTTTATGGAGGTATTGCTATGCTTACCGAGCTTTTATCCGCTGTATTTTCAAATATGCTCTATTTCACGCTTCACCTGCAGAACGGCAGCTCTTTTCCGAAACCTCTCAGTGCCGCAGAAGAAAAGCGGTGCTTTGAGCGTATGAAAATCGGCGACAAAGAAGCCGCCAAAGAGCTTATCGAGCACAATCTCAGGCTCGTTGCCCACGTCACAAAAAAATATTACTCCCTTACAGCAGACAGCGATGACCTGATTTCAATCGGCACAATCGGGCTGATAAAAGCGGTAAATTCATTTGACTACGAAAAAGGAGCAAGGCTCGCAACCTATGCGGCAAGGTGTATAGAAAACGAGGTGCTTATGTATCTTCGAAGTATGAAAAAAACCTCGCAGGATATTTCAATGAGTGACCCGATAGACACCGACAGCGACGGTAATCCCCTCACCTTCAGCGACGTTGTATACGAAGACGATACTATAGCCGATGATATTGACCTTAGTGAAAAAACAAAAAAGATTTACGACTTTGTAAAGCTGATGAAAAATCCTGCCGAAAAAGAAATAATCATTCTCCGCTACGGTCTGTATAATAAAAAGCCGCTGACACAACGCGAGGTTGCACAGCGGCTCGGAATATCGAGGTCATATGTATCACGTATCGAGAAACGCGTACTCGAAAAAATGCGTGACTATATTGAAAATCAGTGATAGCCTACAGCGTAGCCGATAAGAAGCATTGCACTCGTGGCAACAAGGTTGATTGCCTGGAATTTCCACGAGAACTTCACCCACTTGCCGTAGCTGATGTTAGTAAGGCTGAGTGCTATAAGCAAAGCGGCATTTGTCGGATAAAATACGTTTGAGAAACCGTCACCGAATGCGAATGCAAGCACGCAAAGCTGAGGCTCGATTGAGAAAAGCTGAGCCATAGGCACAATAAGCGGAATCAGAAGAAATGCCTTTGCAGAGCCTGAGCTGATGAAGAAATTCATCACAAGTACTATCAGATAAACAAACAGTACGATTACCGCACGGGGCATTGTATCCATAGCCTCAACAGACCAGTGAAGCACTGTGTCGAGAATCTTGGCTTCTGTAAGTGTGTACTTGATTGAACTTGCAAGCAGAAGCAGAATTACTGCAGGAAGAATATTTACAATACCCTTGCCGAAGAAACGTGCAAGACCCGAAGCCTTCATACCGGAAAGCAGAACTGAAGAAATACCTGAAATAAGGAACATAACCGCAACGATAATCATTGTGTAATCCTGCAAAGCGGTTATAAATGTTGAACTGAGCACAAGCAGAATACCTGAGCCGAGAATTGAAGCAAAGCATACAAGTGCCCTGTCCATACTGCGGTTGGGGATAAAAGCAATATTGCCGGCATTAACCGCAGGGTTTTCGTGCTTCTTTGCGTAGCGGTAAAGGAAAAGAGTAAGAATTGAATATATTACAACAAAGCCGATCAGTCTGAACCATATACCCGAAAACATCGGCAGACCTGCAAGCTGCTGTGCAACACCTACAGTAAACGGGTTGCATACACCTGAAGCAAAGCCGCAGCCGGAAGCAAGCAGACTCATGCCCATACCGGTCATGGTATCCCAACCAAGGCTGACACTGAGTGCCACAACAATCGGCACCATAGGTATGCACTCTTCAAACGAGCCGATAAATGCACCCATAGCCATAAAGAAAAACGTAACTATAGCAAGCAGCTTATAGCGTGCGTTGCCGAATTTATTAACGATTTTGTCAAGCATATATTTCATCAGTCCGCAGGCATCGAGTGCAGTAAATACACCGCCGATAACAAGCAGGAATGCAATAATCGCAATTATCGTTCCGCCGCCGTCTGCGCCGAGCACAAGTACAGGCGAAGCCAGCCATTTGCCAAATGAAATACCGCCCTCAACCTCGGCGAATCCCTGCTCAGGGTCAAGCACCGTATTGCCCGAAGCATCAGTAATACGTGCATATTCACCGCCCGGAATGAAGAAAGTAAGTGCATATGTAAAAATCATAAGTGCAAGTACAACGGCAATAGCCGTTATAAAAGATTTTACGCTGACGTTGAGTCCCTTGCTTTCGTTTGTTTTACTCATTACAAAATTCTCCCAAATATAACACTGCTCAACATTATATATGTATAAAGAAAAAATTACAATGTGTATATTGACTAAATAAAAACAAAAATAAACAAGGGTGATATAAATGAAATACAATCACAGCGAAGAAAAACGCTCTAAGATATCAAAAAACGAAATTGAAGAAGATTCTTTTGATATGGTAAACAAATACGGCACTTATAATATCCAGCCTACAAACGATACGGATAATACCTTCCCTGCCATATCACAGGGCATAGCAAAAAATCACAAAAGAAACCATAAATAATTCTCAATCAAAAACTGCGTAGTCCAAGGTAAAAGAGATATGCCGTTAAATAACCTCCTTTTCAAAGGAGGTGGCACGGCGTATGCCGTGACGGAGGATTGCAAGATTATCTCTCACAACAAAAGGGACGGCATAAGCCGTCCCTTGATTATGTACGTATTAATTATTCGCCGCCACCGACGGAGCCGTCCCATGTATCAACTGATTTTGCTTTCATTTCTTCTTCGTCAAACCAGCGTGTTGTAACAGCCTTTGTTTCTGTATAGAAACGGAAGCCGTCCTTACCGAGGCAGTGAAGATCGCCGAAGAATGACTGCTTGTGACCTGTGAACGGGAATACGCCTACGGGTACGGGGATACCGACATTGACGCCGACCATACCGCCGTCAGTTCTCTTTGCAAACTCACGTGCATAGTAACCGCTCTGTGTGAAGATAACGGAGCCGTTTGCAAAGGGGTTAGCGTTCATAACTGCAAGACCCTCTTCAAAATTCTTTACTCTCTTGACACAGAGAACGGGGCCGAAGATCTCTCTCTGACCGACTGTCATATCCTCTGTAACGTGGTCGAAGATTGTGGGACCTACGTAGAAGCCGTTTTCGTAACCGGGTACAACGGGATTTCTGCCGTCAAGGATAAGCTCAGCACCTTCCTCAATACCCTTTTCAATCCACTTGTAGATTGACTGTCTGTGAGCTTCTGTGACAACAGGACCGAGTGTGGACTCCTTATCGTATGCAGGGCCGAGCTTGAGCTCTTTTGCAAACTTTACAAGGTAGCCGACAAGCTCATCTGCAATGCTCTCCTGAGCAACGATAACGGGAAGAGCCATACAACGCTCACCTGCACAGCCGAAGGAAGAGTTGATAATACCTCTTGCACTTCTCTCGAGAGCGGCATCTTCAAGAACAAGGCCGTGGTTCTTGGCCTCGCAAAGAGCCTGAACACGCTTGCCGTTTGCAGCAGCTCTTGAGTAAATGTGGAGACCTACGCTTGTTGAACCGACGAAAGTAATACCCTTGATGTCGGGGTGATCCATAAAGATTTCAGCTTCGTTTCTGGAGCAGGTAACGATGTTGATAACACCGTCGGGAAGACCTGCCTCCTGCCAGAGCTCAGCGAGTCTCATACAGGTCATAGGAGTCATTGAAGCTGCCTTGAGAACGATTGTATTACCGCAGACAATGCAGAGCGGCGACATCCAGCCCATAGGAATCATACCGGGGAAATTGAAGGGAACAATACCTGCAAATACACCGACAGGCTCTCTGTAAAGAGTTGTATCGTAGCCTGTAGAAGTATCTCTCATACTCTCACCCATAAGAAGTGAGGGAGCAGAACAAGCAAGCTCAACAGGCTCCTTAACCTTGAGGATATCGCCCTTGGCTTCGCTCCAGACCTTACCGTGCTCTCTTGCACAGATTTCTGTAAGCTCATCCATATGCTCTTCAAGAAGCTCACGGAATTTGAAGACGATCTGAACTCTTTTCATAACAGGTACGTTTGACCATGTTTTGAAAGCTTCCTTAGCACAAGCAATAGCTTCGTTTACTTCATCCTTTGTACAGCAAGGAGTCTGAGCAATGACCTCACCTGTGCTGGGATTGTAAACATCCATATATTTTTCGCAGGAAGAATCAAGCCATTTGCCGCCTGCGAAATACTGAAGTTTTTTAACTGACATAAAAAACACTCCCTTTAATACTTTTCACAGTAGATTTTAGAACTTTTTAGATAATCTGTCAATAAAATAATATAAAAAGTTACTTTTAATAAAAATTATTTCAGAAAGTCATCAGCCGTTAATATTTGGTGCAGTTCAAAAACAACATAAAAATACACTCTTTTTACCTCTTTTCTTCAAAAAATTACTTGAAGTTGATAAAAAAAGTGCTACAATTATCATATGAAAATTTAGGGGGAAACGCAAAATGGGCAAAAAAATTATTGTTGCAGGTCTTGGTCACGGCGGAATTGCTGCAGCTGCAATGCTTGCAAAAAGAGGATTTGACGTAACCGTTTATGAAAAGAAAAGTGAGGGCACACTCGGCTACGACTGGACGGATATTTTCGCACCAGCCGCACTCGGCATAGCAGAAATGCCTATGCCCGACGAGGACAAATACGAATACAAAGAGAATATGACCTTCTTTGCACCGACCTCTGAAAAATCGCTCACTCAGCACGTACCTTATGACGAGCTTGAAATCAAGATGGAGCGCAAAGACATATACGCTCATTTTATAAACCACGCAATCAGCTGCGGAGTTAAAATCGAATACGACTGTGAAGTTCTCTCCCCTGTTATGCTCGGCAACAGAGTTATCGGAATCAAAACTTCAAAGGGCGATTTTACCGCTGACCTCATTATAGATGCCTGTGGTCTCAATTCACCTGTAAGAACAAATCTGCCCGATTCGATGGGAATTGAAAAGAACGTAAAACGTGACGAAAAAATAACTATTTACAGAGCTTTTTATAACAAAGCGAGTGACGAAGAGGTTGAGGCAAAATTCAGAGTAAACTTCTTTGCAGGCGGTGAAAAGTGCATAAGCTGGGTTGCTTCGGAAGAAGAGCACACCGACCTGCTCGTAGGCAGATTTGAAGAATTTACGCTTGAAAAGCTTGAATCTTACGCAGATATGCTTCGTGAAAAATCACCGAGACTCGGCAAAGAAAAAATAAGAGGCGGTCAGTTTGTGGAAATTCCCGTACGCCATCCCCTTTCGGTTATGGTCGGTGACGGATATGCCGCAATCGGAGACAGTGCATTTATGACAGTGCCGCTCATCGGCTCCGGTATTGCAAACTCGCTTAAAGCGGCTAAAATGCTGACAGACACTGTTGCTTCGGATATCACGGAATCGTACAGTGCAGAGACGCTGTGGAATTATCAGGTGAAATTTTTTAAATCACTAGGCTCCGGTCTTGCACCGCTTGAGTGCGTAAAATATATGCTGCTCAGCCTTACACCCGACGAGCTTGACTACTGCTTTGATTCAGGTATGCTCAACGAAGACAACATAACGATGACAGCAAACTTCACAAGCATAAACACTCAGTTCAAGCTTGACCCGTTTGACCTTATGATAAAGGCAAAGGCTGTATGCAAGAGACCTGAGGTACTGAAAAAAGTAATGCTCTGCGGCAGCAGAATGGCACAGGTTATGGCAACGTGTGCAGCATTACCCAAGCGTTGGGACAGAAAGAGAGTTATGCAATGGGCAAAGGCTTACTCCGCACCGTTCAAATCCTATATAAAGTAAAAAGAAGGCATCCGTTTTTTACGGATGCCTTTAAAAATTATCAGTACAGTTTAAAGAGCTGTGTAAGCGGATTGTAACCGAGAGCGAAATACTTGAAAATCCAGATTATAGGATTGTACTTAAAAACAGCAACATCAAGAACTGTAACAAGGCCGCGAAGGAATGTTGAAATATCGTGAGTTTCAGGAACATCGACAGGCTCGAACTCTTCACCCTCAACATTGAGCACCATAGGATTAGCGTAGCAGATACCGTTATCGCCCGAAAGATAGAATCTTACATAAAGATTAGGGTCTGCAAGAAGGTCTGAGCTGTGAAGATCGAGTGTTGCTTTACCGTCAACAAGCTCGGTACGCATAATTACATTACAGTCGGAAACCCAGGTGATGATATTTGCGTTGATGCCTTCGACGGTAATTGTATCATTTTCTTCGTCAACCGTAATTCTCTTTACCTGCGGAGTATCGTCACGCCAGTAAGCTCTGGTGTCGTAAACATCCTGCTCGATAAAGCCGGGCATTTCCTCCATACCGTTGAGCTCAACACCGTTTGAAAAATGAGAAACGGAGAAGAACTGACCGTTTTCAAGACACTCACGGAAAGCCTCGAGAGTAAGCTCGGGCATCCAGCTCATTGTATAAGCATCGTTAAGCGAAGTCTCATTGTGAGAATCGGCAAAGGTATTGCCCCACGGTACGACACCGTTGGGAATTGTCTTCTGCAGAATCTGGTCGTAGAGAATGCGGTCACAGCGTGTATGTGCATCGGTTGCACTGTTGATACCCATACCAAGTGAATTTTCGGGATTGTCAAGGAAAATGCGTGCAAACTTATTTACATAATACTCGTCAATCTTCTGACCGACGTGGTCTGCCGAATCCTTATCGGGATATACGTACTCACCAACGTGAGAAAGGAAAGTTATACCGTCGAGCTTTGCAACCTCACGGCAGGGAGTTTCATAATCACCGAAAACACCTGCATAACCCTGACCGTACTCTGCCCAATAGCTTGTAAGGTGGCAATCGGCAAAGGGTGTTGCCATATTCTGCTCATTGCCGAGCGGTACGTCGAGCATACCGTTGGTTGTTGTACGGGTAAGGACGTCGCCCGCTGTGCTTGTATAAGTCCTGTCGGGGTTGGTACCGTTAAGGTAGCCCTGATATGCTTCTTCCGGAACAGGAATTATGGGAGCATTATTATTGGTACGCTCCTTCTTGATAACTCGCATAAGAGGTACCGTATCGGGCACAACATTCCAACCACGGTTAAGTGTACCATGGTCAGTAAGAGCAACTATTTCGTAATTGAGAGCATAGTGCATATCACAAAACTGCTGAACAGGCAAAAAGCCGTCACTTGCATTGGTATGACAGTGAAGCTGGGTTTTATAATCGTCCCACGCATCCCAATCGACTGTTTCATAAGGGTTGTCGATGATAAAGTTCTTTTCGGGCTCTGCCGCAAAAGCAGGAATTGCCAATGATAAAACAAACACTGCAACAAGCATTGCCGAAAGAATTTTCTTGAATTTACCAAACATAACGCTCATCCTCCGTCTTTATGATATGTATCAATTATACTTCATCGGATTAAAACAATCAAGTAAAATTTTCAAAAAAACCGTCGCAGCAGTACAGTCTGCTGCGACGGTTAATAAAAGTGCATTATTTAACAAAATCACCATTGATTTCTGCCTGAGCTGCAAGCTTTGCTTCCTCTTCGGAGCCTTCCTGCATAATTTTCGCCATTCTGTCACGGCGTTCCTGAAGGTCAGAATACATCTGGTTACGCATTTCTGCATTAAGCGGATAGAACAGCTTGGGGATAATACCAAGAGAACTTGTGATAATGGGGACACCTGTACCGAGAGCAAATATCCACCATTTGGTCTTGGTAGTCTGAGTACCGACCTTGATACCCTGCTGGTAACCGATTTTGCCAAGAATAATTGACTGCACACTGCCCATAACAGTTCGCTGCAGCTTACTTATAAGCGACTGAGCAACACCGGTCATAGCCTCGGCACGGTAACCGTTTTTCCATTCGCAATAGTCCATAGATTCGTTGACTATTTCGTTGGGAATAACCCGTCGCAAGCCGTAGACGCACATTTCGAAAATTTCTTCGAGACCCATCAAAGGAAGAATAATAGGCTTCTTCATAAAGTTGTTGTTTATAGAGCCTATGCCGAAGACAGCCATCCACAGCATATCCGTCCATGCGTCTTCGAAAATCCACAGTGCCTTTGTTGAGAAACGCTTACGAAGCGGAGCAACGAAGCTGTAGCTGATGAACTTGACGGGGAATGCGGGAATACCGACGATAGTTTTCCAGGTGATTGAACCGATAACGTCGATATAAAAATTCGTTCTGCTTGTACCGACACCAAAACCGCTGAGGAAAGAAGAAAGAACCTGAACAAGAACAGGCTTGTTGGTGACAATAGCTTTAAGACCCTGAATTACGCTCGGGCGCTCAACAGACTGCTGAACTCTTTCACGGCTTATAGTAAAGAAATACATAACGAAGATTGTCGAAAGAATTGCACAGACAAGACCGAAACCTGCAAAGAGCTTTGGAAGCTCCCAACTGACAGCGTCGTTGATAACCAGGTCATAAAGGATACCGAAAATCTGTTTTGGCAAATCTTCAAATATATGGGAGAGAAGATGAGCCATTGTGATAAGACGCGTACGCTCGACAGGGTTAGGCGTAATAGTCGTCATAAAGCCCGTGTTTGCGATACTTGTAAATGTACCTGCAGTCTCCTGCACCATCATCATAATTGAATAGAAAATGAGCTTGGGCATATATGTAGCGGCCGTACCGGGGAAGATAAACGGAATTACCCAATAGAACAGGCCGATTATCATAAGCGGAATCTGGCCGAAGAGCATATAGGGCTTGAACTTACCCCAACGGGTACGTGTACGCTCAACAATAACGCCTATAAATGTATCGTTTATGATATCCCATATAGTAGCGATAACATTATGAAGTGCAAGATAGTTGAAGTCGATTTTTACAACGTCAAAAATATAACGCTCGTAGAAATCACTGATATTGAGGGTTGCCGCAGCATCGTTGAGGACATAGGCAACAGTTTCCGCTCTGCCTACGTAGCGTCGGTTACCCTTGTAATCAACACTTTCCTGCAAAGCTTTGCTCTTATTGCCTTTTTTCAACAGTGCCATATATACACCACCTTATATAATGAATTGTACAATATATTGATTCTAATTTAGCATATTTTAAAGCAATTTTCAATAGTTTTTTACATATTCTTTAAACAAACAGTAAAACCCGTACTGTACCAAAAACAGTACGGGTTGAAAATAAATCAGTCGAGTTTAAGGAACATTTCAAGGATGCGTTTTACACAAAGCTCAAGGTCTGCTCTTGTGATTCTGCCTGCCTTATATCCCTCCATAAGATCGGCAGGATAGCCGCAGTGCATCTTCATATCGTTACCTGCTTTAACCTCTTTAACGGGGTCATTCTTGACGCCCCAGTCGGTAACCACCATACCGTCATAACCCCACTCACCGCGGAGAATACCGGTAAGAAGCTCATAGCTTTCGGATGTATGCTGACCGTTGATAAGGTTGTAAGAAGACATCACTGTCCAGGGCTTACCCTCTTTAACTGCAATTTCAAAGCCCTTGAGATAGATTTCACGCAGAGCACGCTCGGAAAGACGTGAATCGCTGCCCATACGGTTAGCTTCCTTGTTGTTACAAGCAAAATGCTTCATTGAAACAGCAACTTTCTGAGACTGTACACCTCGGATATTTGCTGCCGCACACTTACCTGCAAGGCAAGGATCTTCGGAGTAATACTCGAAGTTTCTGCCGCAGAGCGGATCACGGTGAATATTGAGAGCGGGGGCAAGCCAGATTGCAAGATTATTCTCTCTGATTTCCGCACCGCCGCCTGCACCGACGAGGAAGTTGAGTTCAGGATCCCACGAGCAGGCAAGAAGAGTTGCACAAGGCCATGCTGTAGTAGGAATACCTGTTTCGGTATCAAGACGAAGGCCTGCAGGACCGTCTGCCGTAGGCATTGCAGGCACACCGAGACGCTTCATCGGACCGAAGCAGCCTGTGTTTGCAACACCCGTCGGAGGCTGACCGCCGACAAAATCCATAAGTTCTTCGAGAGTAAACTGGGCGATAAATTCGTCCATAGTAATCTCTGTGCCGACCTTGATAAACATAACGGGTGTTTCGGGAGCAACAGCACCTGACGGCTTGTTTTCGCCGTAATAATAACTCTCTTCACCCTGAGGAAGAACCTCAAAGCTGCCGTCGGAAAGCATACGCTTACCGAGTTTGAAGGGCTTACACCACTGTGAAAGCTGCTCGGTTACGGTATCTTCTTTAATTTCATATTCAAAGGCGAGCTTTTCGCAATCTCTTACCGATGTACCGATATAGAATTCATAGTTGCCTTTTTCAAGCACATAAGCGGACTTGCAGATTTTACCGAGGTCATCAAAGCTTGCCATATCAGAAACTTTAAAAGTAATTGCAAGGGTTTCAGATTCGCCCGGAGCAAGGAGCTTTGTCTTTTTGAAAGCCGCAAGCTCCTTGGCAGGCTTGCCGAGCTTACCCTGAGGTGCAGAATAATAAACCTGAACAACCTCTTTACCTGCAATATCACCGGTGTTTTTAACAGTTACAGCAACAACAATATTGTCACCGTCAACACCGCACAGCTTACCGCTGAGCTCGAAGGTTGTATAAGAAAGACCGTAGCCGAAGGGATATCTTACCATATCTTTCTTGCCGGGAATTGTTTCAAAATAACGGTAACCGACAAAAATATC
>JAZSEX010000065.1:0-2317 GCA_045531935.1 Acutalibacteraceae bacterium
TACCCGTGACGGTACGCTCGGCACACGCGGATGCATATTCTGTTCTGCAAAAGGCAGCGGTGAATTTGCAGTAAAACCGTGCGAAGACATCAGCTTACAATTAAAAGCAGCCAGGGAGCTTATAGCACACAAAGTAAAGAATGGCAAATACATAGCATACTTTCAGGATTACACAAACACATATGCACCGGTTGAAAGACTGCGACATCTTTTTACCGAGGCAATCAAGCCGGATGATATTGTCGCACTCTCTGTTGCAACACGTCCTGACTGTCTGCCTGATGACGTTATTCAACTATTAGCCGAGTTCAATCAGACAAAGCCGGTATTCGTTGAGCTTGGATTACAGACAATTCACGAAAGCACTGCCGAATATATCCGCAGAGGATATAAGCTTGAAGTTTTTGAAGAAGCAGTAAGAAAACTGAAGGCAATGGGCATTGAAATAATAGTACATATTATCATCGGTCTGCCGTATGAAACAGAAGAAATGATATACGACACTATCAGATATCTTGCAAAAATGAAGATAAACGGAATTAAACTGCAGCTGTTACACGTACTTGAAGACACTGACCTGGCAGAAGAATACAGACAAGGTAAGTTTGAAGTACTGACAATGGATAAATATATAGATATATTAGAAAACTGCGTACGTATGCTTCCACCTGAAACAGTAATACATCGGCTGACAGGAGACGGTGCTAAGAAAGATCTTATTGCTCCGCTGTGGAGTGCAGACAAAAAGAACGTGCTCAACACAATCAATAAAAGATTCAAGGAGCACAACGTAATTCAAGGTAGTTTATATAATGTTATATAATATAATAAATATAATACAATATATAAAATATAAAGACCTGTACTATATCCGTACAGGTCTTTGATTTATTTCAGCTTATTAATTTTGTTACCCTTTACGAAGTAGACCGAATCGGAGATATCCATAAGCGGTTTATCGTGCATTGAGTCGGTATAGAGTGTATCAATACGTGCATCGGGATACGCTTCACGGAAAGCGGCAATTTTATTTTCACGAAAACAGACTCTGCCAAGCTTACCTGTTTCACGATTAATCTGAGTACCGATACAACGTTTTATGCCGAGTCTGCGACAAACCTCATCAATTACAATCTGGGGTGATGCAGAAATCACAAGGTCGTCATTACTTCTGATATCTTCATAAAACGGTTTGATTTTATTCATATGCTTATCCCAGAACTCATCAACAAGAGCATCAAGATCGGAAAGAGTTGCGATATAATCCTCAAAAGGTTTTGAGTAACGCTCAAGTGCTGTTTCAAGTCGGAGTGTGCCCGTTTTATACTGCACAACACCCGAAACCATAGTCGGTACATACCTGAGCAGTGACGGATCTTTGCCAAGCACCATTATAAAAAGGTCAACAAAGCTTTCTCCGTCGTAAATTGTATTGTCAAAATCAAAAACGTTCATTACTCTTTAACTGTTCCTACACCGTCAAGCAGGCTGTAATCTGCAACGGAGATGAAAAGGTCGCAGTTACGGTAAGGATATTCATCTGTATAGTAAGTCATTGTGATATAAAGACCGTTTTCAACAGTATAATAGATATAGCTCTTACCTGCTTCGGGATTCTCGGGAAGCTTTGTGCCTGTATTCTTCTGCACAAAACCTGCCTTCTTACAGGTTTCGATATAAGAAAGGTAATCGGAATAGCTGAGCTCATTTACATAAACTGTTGCAATCTGACCTCTATCGGTAGTTACGTGAGTAGTCTTATCAACATTCTCTTTGAGTTTCGGAAGCTTTGACATAAACTCATGAGCAGGCCATTTTGCATTTTCACTCTTGATTGTGTTACCAACAGCAACGGTAGGTGCAGTTGTCTGCGGAGGAAGTGTTTCACCCTCTGCAGGCGGATAAGTAGCGACGGCATAGCCGACAGTTGTCATAACATTGCCGTTTGAATCAAGCTGAGGCTCACCGTTTTCATCAAGAACGAGAGCAAAATCGGTAACAGTGACGACATCGCCCTTATCATTGGTAACCATATCACCCGGTCTGCCTGTAGGCTCGGTTGTAGTATCGGGTTCTTTCTTTGTGCAGGCTGCAAAGGCAAAAATCGCAGCAAAGCAAAGCAGTACAGCAATAAACTTTTTCATTTTTGTTCCTCCCATTGAGAAATATTGCATTTATTTTATCACAAAGATATTAGTAAAATATGTGCGATTGGCTTTAGTGATGATGAACAAAAAAGATTTGAAGAATTAATTCATAGTGTGGAAAACGAAAATGATGATGTTTTAGAGAAGATAAAAGCTCACAATTAGTAAGG
>JAZSEX010000040.1:0-19088 GCA_045531935.1 Acutalibacteraceae bacterium
CAAATATGGAGCTTATTGCCCAGGGTGCAGGTAACATCTGCTCAGCACTCTTCGGCGGTATTCCTGCTCCGGGTGCAATCGCACGTACCGCGGCAAACATCAAAAATGGCGGCCGCACACCTATCGCAGGCATGGTGCACGCTGTTGTACTGCTTGCCGTGCTGCTCGTGCTTATGCCCTACGCTTCACTTATTCCTATGCCTACTATTGCGGCAATACTCTTTATTGTTGCTTACAATATGAGTGAGTGGCGCGAATTTGTTGCAATCATCAAACAAAGCCCGAAGAGCGACACACTCGTGCTTATCGTAACATTTGTGCTGACGGTTGCATTTGACCTTGTTGTTGCAATTTGTGTCGGCATCGTACTTTCAACCGTAATGTTTATGAAGCGTATGTCCGACGTAACGGATGCCTACGGCTGGAAAGAATTTGACGAAGCAACTGACACTGACAGCGTAAAGCTCAAAAAGATTCCCGACGGTGCAATGGTTTATGAAATTACCGGTCCGATATTCTTCGGTGCATCAAACAAAATTGCAAACGTAATCAAAACTTCTGATAAAAAGGTTATTATTATAAGAATGAGAAGCGTACCTGCTATTGACGCAACTGGTATACACAGCTTTGAATCAATTATCAAAACCTGCCGACAGAAAAACATTACGCTGATTATGTCGCACGTAAACTCTCAGCCTATGAAGGTGCTCAAAAAATCGGGTATGTACAAGGATATCGGTAAAGAAAATATATGCGAAAATATTGACAAAGCACTCGCAAGAGCGACTGAAATATTAGGATAACAACTAAGGCTTACAGAGATTTCCTGTAAGCCTTCTTTTTTCTATTTTTAATATAATAATTTTGCTTGTACAGTATTTCTACTTGACAAACTGATAAACATAAAGTATAATACATATCTATTGAAAGAGAACAAAAAAAGGAGGAACACAATGGATTTGCAGGCATTTCTTGAGGCTACACTCGGTCAGTGGGAGCTTCTTTTGCGTTTGCTTGTTGCCTGTATCTGTGGCTGTGTAATTGGTGTTGAACGCAGCTTCAGACAAAAGGAAGCAGGCATCAGAACACACGTTATCCTGGCTCTTGCCTCTGCACTTATAATGGTCGTATCAAAGTACGGCTTCTTCGACCTTGCAGGTACAAATATGAACGCTGACGGCTCACGTATTGCGTCAAACATCGTTACAGGTATTTCATTCCTCGGCGCAGGTGTTATCTTCGTACGCGGCGGCTCAATCAAGGGCCTTACAACTGCGGCAGGTATATGGGCAACAGCAGGTATAGGTATGGCACTCGGTGCAGGTATGTACACCATAGGTATTTCCTGTACTGTCGGTATGATTCTCATTCAGCTTCTGCTTCACAAAATTATGCCCTTCTCGGAAAATATGGAAACCAACATTATAACAATTAAAATCAGTGAGGGCTCGCAGGTACTTGAAGAGATTACCGATGAACTTACCAAAGCCGGTATAATGGTAACGGGTATACGCTACAAAAAGCAGGACAACGGAATAACCAAAGCCGAGCTTACCGTAAGGACAAAGAAAAACACATCTATGCAGGCAGTACTCGACCTTATAAATACAAACGAAGCAATTCAGGAATTCACTCTTGAAACATGATAAAAAAGGATTAGTGAGATAAAACTCACTAATCCTTTTTAATTTATATTGAAAGTAATTTTTTAAATGCGTCAATGTAACCCTTTGCTGTATCGGCATCATTGCTCTCGGCAAAAATACGAAGCAGCGGCTCAGTGCCGGAGAAGCGGCAGATAACAAAGCTGTCATCGGCAAAATACACCTTGCAGCCGTCTTCGTAATTTACTCTTACAACCTCTTTACCGAAATCAGGCAGAAGCTTGTCCTCGTAAACAATCTTCATTATATCGGCCTTCTTTTCGGGTGCAAAAGCCATATTATCCTCGACCATCTCAAATTTGCCGTATTCGGCTACAAGCTCGTCGATAATTTCAGCAGGTGACTTGCCTACAACGCTTACCATTTCACTGAAAAGAGAAGCGGCATAAACCGAGTCTTTACCGTGAATATGACCTCTTACCGTAAGACCGCCTGAGGATTCACCGCCAAGCACTGCATCAACCTCGTCAATTTTAGAAGAGATGTATTTGAAGCCTACGGGCACTTCGTAGCATTTTTCACCGAAGCTCTCGGCAATTCTGTCGAGCATATGGGTAGTAGCAAGGTTACGTACAACAGGACCTTTCCAGCCCTTGTATTTAACGAGATAATAATAGAGCATACAGAGAATCTCGTTTGCATCAATATATCTGCCTGTACAGTCAATAATACCGAGTCGGTCACCGTCGCCATCCATAGCAATACCGAAATCGTACTCGCCTTTAATAACCATATCTTTAAGCAAGCCCAGAGTCTGCTCGGTCGGAGCAGGCATTCCGCCGCCGAAGTATGCGTCTTTATTAAGGTTTATTGTATCAACCGTACAGCGTGCTGTGTGAAGAATAACCTGCAGAGGATATGTACCGGAACCATGCATTGTGTCAAAAAGCACACGAATGCCTCTTTCACGGAGTGCACTCATATCAATAAGTTCTATAATATCATCAATAAACTTGTTGAAGGGGTTTTTGAGATACTCAACGGTGCCGTTTTTAACACACTCGTCAAATTCGGTATATTCAACCTCGTCGATGCCCTCGATAATTTCTTCAAGAATAGAAGTTGTTTCAACGTCGGCATCTCTGCCCTCATCGGTAAAGAGCTTTATTCCGTTATAGCTTGCAGGATTATGGCTTGCCGTAACCTCAATACCGTAGTGCAGACCTTTATCCTTAACAGTATGCATTACAAGAGGAGTAGGTGCAGAGCGGTTGAGAAACCAAACCTTGATTCCGCCTGCGGCAAGCACCTCAGCTACCCACTTAGCGGCATCAACCGAAAGGAAACGGCGGTCATAACCGATAATAATCGGAGTTTCTGTTTTATTCTCTTTGCGTGCAAGTTCAAGCACACCTGCAGCAACACGCTGTATGTTTTCTTTTGTAAAATCGTCACCGATGACAGCACGCCATCCGCCGGTACCGAATTTTATCATAGCGACCCCTCCGTAAAAAATCTTTCTTGCTTATTATTTTAGCACACATAATTCAAACTTGTTTACAAATACAGCCTGTAAATTTATGATTTTAGCTCATTTTTAACTTGAAATAATAAATATTAATATGTATAATAAAAAAGCAAAGGACGGTGGACAGATAATGGATTATATCAGAACTCAGCTTGATGCTCCGCTTAAGGTTGACGGAATTTATACAATACATTACTTTGAATACACAAAGGATTTCAGCTACTCAGGCGAGTTTCATAATTTCTGGGAAATAGTATACGCAGACAAACAGCGTGTTGTTATTACCGCCGATGCAACTGAGCTGACCCTTGAAGCAGGTCAGCTCTATATTCACCGACCCAACGAATTTCATAAAATACGCTGTGACGGCACAAGGGCAGCAAACTCGGTTGTAATCTCGTTTGACTGCGAGTGTACAGAGCTTTTTTCTGCGGCAGGCAAGGTAATTAACTGCAACAGCGAAGAAAAACAGCTGCTCGGTATGATAGTTTCCGAAGCGGCTGAGGTTTTTTCAAATCCACTCGGCTCACCGTATACAAGCAAAATGGAAAAATCGGCAACGAAAAAATTCGCCGCCGAGCAACTTATAAAATATTGCATTGAGCTACTGCTTATAAGCCTTATAAGGGGTAACATATCCGACACAAACACAAGCACGGAAAAGCAGAACAAACTGCTAATGGAGATATGCGAATATATGAAAAACAATATCGACAAGCCGCTGATGTTTGACGATATAAGGAAGCAGTTCAACGTATCAGCTTCGGTAATAAAAAGGCTGTTTAAAGCCACTCTCGGCTATGGAATTATGGAGCATTTTCTGCACCTTAAAATCGACCACGCCAAACAGCTTATAAGAGAAAACGAGATGAACTTTACCGAAATATCGGAGTATTTGGCTTTCAGCTCACCGCAGTATTTTTCATCAGCATTCAAACGCATTTCGGGAATGAGTCCGAGAGAATACGAAAACTCGGTCAAACTGAATTTCAGATAAAAAAAGCCTGTGCAACTCTATTGAATTGCACAGGTTTAATTTTTATTCAGCAATGTATGTCTTCACAATCTCACCGATATATACACGGTGATAATCGCCGTTGTAGTTGTTTTCAATGCTTTCGTCGATAAAGCCCTTGGGGTCGATATCCTGGAAAGCAAGCTTTTTACACACGAGGTTTACCTTTGCCTGCTCAACACATTCTACCGAATCAAGTTTAACGGTTGTGAAGCCTGTAGCCTCGTACTTATCGCCGTCTCTGCCGCTGTTGCGACCGAAATAGGTAAGCTCTTTTTTATATTCGCCACCGAAGAAGCTCATTGAAAAAACATCGGTCTTTTCGAGCAGCTCGTATGTGTATCTCTGCGGACGGATGAAAATATAAACAACGTCCTTACCCCAGATTTCGCCTATACCGCCCCAGCTTACAGTCATAGAGTTTGTCGCACCGTCAGCACTTGCGGTAACGAGTGCCCACTCGTCAGATATCATCTTAACCGCAGACTTATCAATATCGCGGATATTTACCTCTTTAAAAGCCATAATTAACCCTCCGTCAGTAATAATTTTTGAACATAAAGATATGATTAAAGTACTCCATACAAATGTTGTGACCTTAAACGCAGCAGGCTGACGGCATATCAGCTTTACTCATATATCAGAGCGAGTGTCCGTCGGCGGTAAATTAAGCGTTTAATATTTGATTCAAGCTGAGAGCCGTAACGGTAATCGGAATGCACATTTGCGTTCCGATTAAACGAGTGCAGTTAAGTCCGTCAGCCGTAGCGAAGTGCATACAACCTCAAAAGTTCTTTTGGTTACTTTTGTAACGAGTGACAAAAGTAACTGCAGCTTTATGCTGCATAAATGATTTGCTCCGCATGATTTGGCTTTACAGCCATGATTTGTTGAGTTGCAACATGATTTGAATCGATAAATCGATTCATTACTGTTTCAAAAAACATACTTTTAAAGCAGTAATTCATTATAGCAAGCCACACTGTCAGGGTGAATACAAGCACCCTTCTGCAGCAGCTCGTTTATGCTGTAGCGCTGAGTGTAAAGCATCGTTTCATCAAGGCTTTTTTCAGCCAATTCACGCACGATTCCGACATCGTCATACACTCTGTCCGCCGAAATAAAATCGGCAATATATATCACTTTTTCGAGCAGTGACATACCTGCACGTGCCGTTGTATGATAACGCACGGCATCGTATATCTCTTTGTCAGTTATATTCAGCTTTAACTTTATATATTCCGCACCGCTCATTGCGTGCCACAGCTTTGCATTGACACGCTCAAGCTCTGTCAGCTGTACACCGCCCTGAGCCAAAAGCGAAAAATGCTCGTTTGCATCGGATTCCTTTGTTATATCGTGAAGCAGACCTGCTACAAGTGCTTTTTCTTTATCGGCACCGTAACGCTCGGCAAGCTCGACCGCACTCTCTGCAACGCAGAGTGAATGGGTATATCGGTAATCGGAAAGTCGTCTGCGAAGCAGCTCTTTATAGCTTTCAATCATCTGTACAGTCCCCTTTCATCGATATATGCACGCACTGCAGGGTCAAGCAAACCGTCGGTGCTTTCGCCCGATTTTATAAGCTCACGAATTTCGGTTGAGCTTACCTCAAAAGGCATAAGCTCGGACACGATAAGCCGCTTGCCGTTAAAGAATTCGGGTACACCGTGTGCTTTGAGCAGTGAATTTTCTTCCTGCCTGTCAGCCGCACATATTGTCACCATATCGAGAATTTCTGCCGATTTGTACCAACGGTCAAAGCTGAGAAGCATATCGGAGCCGATAATAAAATACAGCTCGTAATCGGGATAAAGCTTCTTAATTTCGCAGAGCGTATCGTAGGTATAGCTCTTGCCGCCGCGTGCAATCTCGATATCGCTGATAAGTGCATCGGGAAATGAGAGCATACACATATTGATTCTGTCAGCACTGTCTACAAGACCCTTAACCTCTTTATGAGGGGGCTGAGCCGTAGGAATAACAAGAAGCCTGTCGAGCTTCAGTTTTTCAACAAAATGCCCGGCAAGCCTTGCGTGACCGATATGCGGCGGATTGAACGTACCGCCGAAAATACCAAGTTTGCTCATCTTTCTTTTTTGTCCTTGGTTACTCGTCTGCTTTTGCGTACAAAGTGTACCTTGTAGCCCTGCTTCTTTGCTTCCTTTTTGGTTGCGGGACGCTTCTTGGGCTCGCCCGCTTTCTTCTCGCCGTGAAGCTCGGGGCTGTAACGCCAGAGCACGATTACACCGCCGATAACCTGAATAACCTCGGCACCTGTTGCGGCTGCAAGCTCATCTGCCGCCTGACGCGGAGTAATAGGTGTAGACTCAAGGAGCACCTTAACCTTTATAAGCTCTCTTGCACGCAGTGCATCATCCGTCTGCTTGATAATAGCGTCGGACATACCGCCCTTACCAATCTGGAAAAGGGGCTCGAGAGTATTTGCCTGCGAACGGAACGCAGCTCTTTCTTTACCTGTCATTTTATCCAATCCTTATTTGTTTTTAGCCAAAGCCTCGGCTAATGCTTTGAGTGCATTGCCTCTGTGACTTATTCTGTCTTTTTCTTCTGCCGTAAGCTCGGCAAAGCTCTTATCGCCTACCATAAATACGGGGTCGTAGCCGAAGCCGCCGTCGCCCTTGGGCTCGTAGCCGATTTTACCTTCGCAAGTACCGCTGACGACAATTTCACTGCCGTCGGGATAGGTACAGCATACCGTACACATAAAGCGTGCGGTACGCTTCTCATCGGGCACGTCCTTCATATTCTCAAGAAGCAGTGCGATATTGGCAGGGTCGTTGCCGTGGTCGCCTGCATAGCGTGCGGAATAGACACCGGGTGCACCGCCGAGAGCATCGACCATAAGACCTGAGTCGTCACCGATACAGGGCATACCCGTTTCCTTACAGCCGCTTTCGCTCTTGAGACGGGCATTCTCCTCGAAAGTAGTGCCTGTCTCTTCAACGTCAGTCAGCTCAACGCCTGCCTGCTCGGCAGTGAGCACCTCAACACCGAGGGGCTCAAGGATACGGGCAAGCTCGTTGCGCTTTTTCATATTGTGGGTTGCAATAATATATTTCATCTTATTCTTCCTCTTCGGGGTCTTCAGCTACGTCAAACAGACCCTCTGCAAATGCGGCAGGGCTGAACGGCTGAAGGTCATCCACCTGCTCACCGACACCGACAAATTTTACGGGCACGTTGAGATCGTGCTTGATTGCAAGCACAACGCCACCTCTTGCAGTACCGTCAAGCTTGGTGAGAACGATACCCGTGATTTCAGCAACGTTCTTGAACTCTCTTGCCTGGTTAACAGCGTTCTGACCCGTTGTAGCATCGAGCACAAGCAGGCTCTCACGGTCAGACCAGGGAAGTTCACGGTCGATAACACGGTAAATCTTTGCAAGCTCATCCATAAGATTTTTCTTGTTATGAAGTCTGCCTGCAGTATCGATGATAATTATATCGGCATTACGTGCCTTACCTGCATTGATTGTGTCAAAAACAACAGCCGCAGGGTCTGCACCCTCTTTGTGCTTAACAATGTCGACACCGGCTCTGTCAGCCCAAATCTGAAGCTGGTCGATAGCAGCGGCACGGAATGTATCGGCTGCACCGAGAATTACCTTCTTGCCCTGTGCCTTATACATAGCCGCCATCTTACCGATGGTAGTTGTCTTACCGACACCGTTGACACCGATAACGAGAATTATAGACGGCATTGTAATCATTTCCATCTGCTCGCCGCCGTCAAGAAGCTCTGCAACAATCTGCTTGATTGCCTTTCTTACCTGCTCACCGTTACGAAGGTTATCCTTCGCAACCTTGGCACGAAGCCTGTCAACAATCTCGGTAGCTGTTGTGACACCGACGTCGCCCATTACGAGAATTTCCTCGAGGTCGTCAAACATCTCATCGGTAATCTCGTTGACACCGTGGAGCACGTTATCAATAGCACCTGCCATTGACAGTCTTGTCTTCTGCAGGCCTTTGCTGATTTTAGAAAAAATACCCATTGTTTATCTCCAAAAAATTATTTCTCCTGGGGCATTACGCTGATACCGAGGTCGGTAAGCTGTACACTGTCAACAGGTGCGGGACACTCTGTCATAGGCTCTGTTGCATTCTGTACCTTCGGGTAAGCAATAACGTCACGAAGGCTGTCACAGCCAAGCATCTGCATAATAAGTCTGTCAAGACCGATACCCATACCACCGTGAGGCGGTGCACCGAAGCGGAATGCATCAAGCAGATAGCCGAACTTCTCGTGTGCCTGCTCGTCTGTAAGACCGAGGAGTGAGAAAATCTGTGCCTGAAGGTCGGGGTTTGTGATACGGATTGAGCCTGAAGAAAGCTCGATACCGTTGAGAACAAGATCATATGCCTTTGCACGCACCTTTGCCTTGTCTGTTTCAAGGTAAGGAATACACTCATCAAGCGGAGATGTGAAGGGATGGTGCATAGCAACAAACTGGCCAAGCTCTTCGTCCCAATCGAAGAACGGGAACTCTGTAATCCAGAGGAAGTTGTACTTATCCTTCGGAATAATGTCGAGCTTGCGAGCAACCTCGCCGCGAAGGAGACCGAGAGTTGAAAGAACAAGTGAATTCTTTCTGTCGGCAATAATCAGAACAACGTCGCCTGCCTCGGCACCTGCCTTAGCAAGGATTGCCTGCATCTCATCCTCTGTCATAAACTTTGCAAAGGAGGAAGCAACAGTGCCGTCCTCATTAAGTCTTACCCAGGCAAGACCCTTTGCACCCGAGCCCTTGACAAACTCAGTGAGCTTATCAATCTCTTTACGTGTGAGAGTTGTAACAGCACCCTTTGCTGTAATACCTCTTACACTGCCGCCCTCTGCTACTGCACCTGAGAATACGCTGAAGCCGCAATCCTTAACAATGTCGGTAAGGTCGTAAAGCTCCATAGCATAGCGTGTATCGGGCTTATCAGAGCCGTAACGCTCCATAGCATCTTTATAAGTAAGTCTGACGATAGGTGTTTCAATTTCAACGTCAAGAATCTCTTTGAACAGACGCTTTACGTAGCCCTCGCCGATTGCAAGAACGTCATCCATCTCGACAAAGGACATCTCAAGGTCAATCTGTGTGAACTCGGGCTGTCTGTCTGCACGAAGGTCCTCATCACGGAAGCAACGTGCAATCTGCATATATCTGTCAAAGCCTGCAACCATTGAAAGCTGCTTGTAAAGCTGGGGTGACTGGGGAAGAGCGTAGAAGCTACCCTTGTGGATACGGCTGGGAACAATATAGTCACGTGCACCCTCGGGAGTGGAACGTATGAGGATGGGTGTCTCGATTTCGATAAAGCCGTTCTCGTCAAAGTAGTCACGTGTTACCTTTGCAATCTTGTGACGGAGAATGATGTTTGACTGAAGGTCGGGACGGCGAAGATCGAGATAACGGTGCTTAAGACGTGTAAGCTCCGAAGTCTGGCAGCCTGCAACGATATCAAAGGGAGGAGTCTCACTCTTGTTGAGCACACGAAGGTCTGTAACCTCGATTTCGATTTCGCCTGTGGGGATTTCTGTATTCTTTGAAGAACGCTCACGTACAACGCCCTTTGCCATAAGGACAAATTCGCTTCTTGCTGTGAAAGCCTTCTCAAAAATTTCTCTGTCTGTATTATCATCAAATGCGAGCTGAACGATACCTGTACGGTCACGAAGATCGATGAAGATAAGGGCACCGAGGTCACGCTGACGCTGTACCCAACCTGCAACAACAACCTCTTTGCCTGCATCGGTAACGCGAAGGTCACCGCAATAATGTGTTCTTTTAAGTCCTGTCATAAAGTCCATTGTATTTTAACTCCTTTGGAATAACTTTCAGAATAAATCGGATAAGTTTGCACCGCTGATATCGATACCGTCTGTCGAAGCGATATCCTGTACAGCTTTCTGTATAAGGTAGCTCTGGTAGCTGTCCTCAAAGCCGTCAAGCTCCATTTCAACGCTGTCGCCGCCGTCCATATCCTTAAGCGTAACCTTGCCGGTTTCAATCTCACTGTCACCGATAACAACAGTGTTGCGTACGCCGAGCTTGTTTGCAAACTTCATCTGTGCCTTGACGGAGCGGCCTGCAACGTCATACTGTACGCTGATCCCCTCTTCACGAAGCGAAGAAGCAATCTTAGCCGCCATAATGTTTGCATTGTCGCCCATTGATGCAATATAGAGGTCAGGGCGGTCTTCCTCCGGCAGAGGTGCATTCTGAGCCTTGATAACCATCATAAGACGCTCAATACCAAGTGCAAAGCCGAGTGACGGAGTCTTTGTACCGCCAAGCTCCTCTGCAAGACCGTCGTAACGGCCGCCGCCGCATACAGTACCCTGAGCACCGATCTGAGTGGAAACAAACTCGAAAACAGTGCGTGTATAGTAATCGAGACCGCGTACGATTGTCGGGTTGACAACGTAGGGAATATTCATTGCATCAAGATGCTTTTTAACTGTTTCAAAGTGTGCCGCACAGTCTTCACATATATAGTCGAGCACCTTGGGTGCATCCTTTGCGATTGCACCGCACTCGGGACTCTTACAGTCGAGAATACGCATCGGGTTTCTGCCGAGTCTGTCAAGGCAGGTACCGCAGAGTGCGTCCTTATGCGATTCAAAATACTCGTGAAGTGCTGCGTGATAATTCTTACGGCATTCAGGACAGCCTATTGAGTTAATCTCAAGCTGAAGACCTTCAATACCGAGGAAAGAGAAAATCTCGTGAGCGAGTGAAATAAGCTCAGCATCAGCTGCAGGTGCCGCTGTACCGAGACACTCAACACCGAACTGATGAAACTCACGAAGTCTGCCTGCCTGAGGCTTCTCGTAACGGTAGCAGGATGTAAGGTAGCTTACCTTCTGAGGCAGAGGCTCATTAAAAAGTCCGTGCTCAAGAAAAGCTCGCATAGCACCTGCAGTACCCTCGGGACGGAGAGTAATGGAGCGTCCGCCCTTATCGTCGAAGGTGTACATTTCCTTCTGTACAACGTCGGTGGTATCACCTACACCGCGGCTGAAAAGCTCAGTGTGCTCAAACACGGGTGTACGGATTTCTTTATAACCGAATTTGGTTGCTATATCGAGCATAGCCTGCTCTACATAGCGGTTTTTATAGCTGTCTGCAGGCAGGAGATCCTGCGTGCCTTTGATAGCTTTGGTCACTAATGCCATTTTGAAGTATCCTTTCGCAAATGAATAAAATATGACTGCAGGGCGGACAATGTAATTTGTCCGCCCCGTTAATTATTTCTTCGGGTTAACGATATCACGCCAATCAAGGTCACCGCGTTCAAGGCTGTGGATGATAGCCTCGGCAGTAGCAATATTGGTCGCAACAGGAATATTGTGCACGTCGCAAAGACGGAGAAGCGTTGCCTCGTTAGGCTCGCCCGGCTTGGGATTGAGCGGGTCACGGAAAAGAAGAAGCAGGTCGATTTCATTACATGCTATACGTGCCGAAATCTGCTGGTCGCCACCCTGTGAGCCGCCGAGGAAGCACTGAATCTTGAGGCCGGTTGCTTCACTGACAAGCTTGCCTGTTGTACCGGTTGCACATAAAGTGTGTCTGCTGAGAATGCCGCAATACGCAATACAAAACTGCGTCATAAGCTCTTTTTTGGCGTCGTGTGCAATTATAGCTATGTTCATACTATCTTTTCCTTTCCGAGAAACTTTTTTTCCAAGTCCCCTCTATCCGATAAATTATTCTAACAAATATTCGACAACAAGTCAAATATTTTTTATTAATATTTTTTTAATTATCAGTCAACCTTAAGCGGTATACGCTTACCGTCAAGTCTGTCAGCAATACGTGCAAACGCTTTTGCTGCTTTACTGCGCTCAGGCAACGGCTTTCCACGGCTCAGATTAAATGAAACCGCACTGTCCTGTTCTACAATACCGAGCAGACGAAGACGTGTTGAGTCTATAACGTCGTCAATATTGAGAAGCTTGCGTTTAACGGTAGCCTTGACGTCAAAGCGGTTGATTATAAGTCTGCTCTGCTCAATTCCGAGGTTTGCAAGGTTATCTGCCGCTATGGCACCGTTACGCACACACACCTCATCCGGAGTAGCAACAATTATCGCTGTATCGGCAGCTGCAGCAGAAAGTTTGAAACCCATGCCTACACCTGCAGGCGAATCAAAAATCATATAATCAAAACGCTCTTCATATTCAGCGGCAAGCCTCTGCATAGCTTCAGCCGTATACTCGTGCTCAAAATCCTTAGGAGCACACAGAAGCATAGGACCGTAAGCAGTCGGTGTAAGAGCTCTGTCCGCAGGACATCTGCCTGTTATTACATCGCCCCAGTTGAAGAGCATATTTTCACTTGCACCAAGCATTATATCAAGGCTGCGCAGACCAATATCACAGTCAACAACAAGCACGTTGTGTCCTGCACGCTGTAACGCACAGGAAAGCCCTGCCGAAACAGACGACTTACCTACACCGCCCTTACCGGATGCAACCACAATCTTCTTTGCCATAGTATTGCTCCTTAATAAAACAGTTAATCAGTCGATATCCCCAAGCTCAAGCATACATATGCCGTTTTCCTTGAGTATCTCCGCAGCCGCATCATTATCAGTAACGCGGAAAATCATATAAGCAGTATCCTGCTTTCTTGCCGTGAAGGCATAAGTGTATTCGATATTGACACCTTTATCGTTAAGCAGATGAAGTACCTTGTTGAGTCCGCCCGGAGTATCGGGAATCTCAACAGCGATAACGGGAGTAATTGAGAAAATATATCCCGCCTCTTTAAGCACACAAGCAGTCTTGTAAGAATCGTCCGTGATAATTCTTACGATACCGAAATCTTCAGTTTCGGCAAGTGACAAGGCACGCATATCGATGCCGTGCTGTGTAAGCACATCGGTAAACCTTGCAAGCTGACCGGGTTTATTTTCTACAAAAGCTGAAATCTGATTTACTGACATAGCTCATATCCTCCTTAATAAAGGTTGCGTTTGTCTATGATTCGTACAGCCTTGCCCTCGCTTCTTTCAATTGACTTTGGCTCTACAAGGCGTACCTTTGCGTAAATACCGAGCATTATCTTGAGCGCTTCAACAAGTTCTTTTTCTCTTGAAGAAATTTCGCGAAGTGAGTCAGAGAACATCTCAGGAGTCATTTCAACGTTAACCTCGAGAATATCACTGTGTTTCTCACGGCTGACAACAATCTGATAGTTTGCAGGATAGCCCTTGTTGAGAAGTACGGTTTCAATCTGTGACGGGAATACGTTGACTCCCTTGACAATAAGCATATCGTCGCTTCTGCCCATAGGCTTGCTCATTCTCAGGAATGTTCTGCCGCATTCGCAAGGCTCAGCATTGAGCACACATATATCCTTTGTACGGTAGCGGAGCATCGGGAAGCCCTGCTTTGTGATACAGCTGAATACCAGCTCACCCTTTTCTCCGTAAGGAAGCACCTCGCCTGTTTTCGGGTTGATAATTTCTGCAATAAAGTGGTCTTCGTTGATATGCATACCGTGCTGAGAAAGGCACTCGTAAGCAACACCGGGGCCTGTGATTTCGGTAAGACCGTAGATATCAAGAGCTTTGATACCGAGTGTATTTTCGATGTCACGGCGCATTTCTTCTGTCCATGCCTCAGCACCGAATATACCTGCCTTGAGCTTGATTTTATCTTTGAGACCTCTTTCGGTTATTGCTTCACCGAGATATGAAGCGTAAGACGGTGTACAGCAAAGAATTGTTGAGCCGATATCGCACATAAACTCAAGCTGTCTGTCGGTATTGCCTGAAGACATCGGGAGAGTAAGACAGCCAACCTTGTGCGAGCCGCCGTTGATACCAAAGCCGCCTGTAAACAGACCGTAGCCGTAAGCAACCTGAACAATGTCGGACTTGTCTGCACCTGCGGCAACGAGAGCACGTGCACAGCAGTTATCCCAGAGGTCAATATCGCTCTGAGTATAGAAAGCAACTACACGCTTGCCTGTTGTACCGCTTGTGGAGTGAATACGAACACAGTCTTCAAGCGGAGCACCGAGCAAGCCGAAGGGGTAAGCCTCACGAAGATCATCCTTTGTAATAAACGGAAGCTTGTGAAGGTCGTCAACACTCTGTATATCACCGGGCTCAACACCCTTTTCAATCATAAGATTTCTGTAATACGGAACGTTTTCGTATACGTGCTTAACCTGAGCAACAAGTCTCTCTGACTGCCACGCTCTTATCTGCTCACGCGAAGCACACTCAGCCTCAGGCTGAAAATAACGTTTTTCCATCGATGGGTCTTCCTTCCAAAGTAATATATCTTTATTATAATAACAAATAAAATTATCAATGTAAATAGCAAACCGGAAAGAAATTACGGCACTGCAGATATTTTTTATTCGTCTGCAGTACCGTATTAAAGCGTGTATCAAACTAATACGAAAAGTATAATACCTTTACAAAAAGCAACTCTATTTTGTCAGCATAAAATCGTCGCAGACGTTGATATATAACAGTTTTAAAATTGACATACCACCATCTGTAAAGGTAATTTGCATTACATTTTTTCAGGACATTTCCAGTCAAAAATCAGTTCAGGCTGTTTAAAAGGTGTACGTGAATAGTTATCGTACAGCTCTTTTCCGTCTTTGAAATGCTCAATTACATTGACAAGCATCTCGATATCCTCTTTTTGATGAAAATGTGTACCGTTACGGAAATACCACAGCAGTTTATCCTCTGCACCGAGGAATTTATAGACCTCTTTTGCCGCCATAGTAGTATGCCACGAGCCCACAGGGTTGCCCCATATATCGCTTGCCGCCTCTGAAACAAAAAGCACACGCGGAGCAATCATAGCCTTTAAGAAGTGACAGTCAAATGGGAGTTCATCTACACGCTCTGCGTAATCACCAAGGTCTGGACCGAACCAGAACGGGAAGTTATGCCAGATATCTTTCAGTTCTTCGCAGCGTTTTTTCTCACCGTTTTCGGTAACAGCCTCAATAACAACACGGTAGCAAGAGCACGAGCCTGCACAGGTTTCGTTGGGGTTGACTATTGTCGCACGCTCATCAAGTGCACCTGCAAGAGCCGCAGTTTTACCGCCGCGTGAATGACCCGTAAAAGTGATGCAGTTCATATCGGCGTAGCCGAGAAGCTCAAGTGCATCAACACAGCGTGAATATCCCCACGCCCACGCACCGAGTGCACCGAAGGTATATTCGGGATAGGTTTTGTAGAGCTGACCTTTTCCCCTGCCCTCGTGCTGAATATCATTTGCAAGCTCCGTACGGTTAAACAGAACAAGAGCTATGCCTTTATCAGTAAACGTTTTTATAAACTCCTTATCAAAAGGATAGTTAAAGCACAGGTCACCGTCAATAACAACGGGACGTTTCTCGCCTTCCTTTGCACCTTTTATGTACATAGTAAACGTTACAGGCTTCTCCCTTGTACCCGTTGTAATGCGATAGCTTTCATTCTCACCGCCCCAGCCGCTGAGCTTTTCAAGCTCAAGGAATTCAGGCTCAGGAGGCATTGTGCCGTACTGAAGCTCAATAACGTCCTTGTACATCTCTTTGCGGCGTTTCTCCCAGTCTTCAAGGGTTTTCACATAGCTTCCGTCATCGAACTTAAACGGGTCGGGCAGTCTGCCGAGCACCTCGTGCTTTGTTACCTTTATCGTGTCTTCGTTTACGTAGCTTCTCATTTCATACAGCTCCTTAATCAGTCTATATAAAATTCATATATCACATATATTCAAGCATATAATATCACATCTTACCTTTAAAGTAAAACTATATTTCCAGGAGTAAAGACCAGATGCTTATGTCATTACTTCAACAGCTTTGCTGGAATCCGCTTACCCTTTGTGCGTTTATGGGCACAGGGCTTTATTTCAGCGTCAGAACAAAGTTTTTTCAGCTAAGACATCCTGTGCTGATATTCCGCTCTACCTTCGGAAAAGTCGGTAAAGCCAAAGTAAAAGACGGCATATCACCTCTTGCGGCACTTTCGTCTTCACTTGCCGCGTGTATGGGCACAGGCAATATAATAGGCGTTGCGGCGGCACTGAGTGCTGGCGGACCGGGTGCTGTATTCTGGATGCTTGTATCCGCTGTGCTGGGCGAAATGACCTGCTGTGCAGAAAATATACTCGGCATTGAATACAGAGTAAAAAACGGGCAGAATGAATGGTCGGGCGGCTCTATGACATACATAGAAAAAGCCTTCTCAAGCCGTAAGCCTGCCTGCATTTTCTCTCTTTTTTGCATAGCTTCATCACTCGGAATGGGCAATATGACTCAGTCCAATGCAATATCATCCGCACTTTGCACAAGCGGAAAGCTATCACCGCCCGCTGTAGGAATAGCTCTTGCGGCAGTTACGGGGATGATAATTTTCGGCGGAGTAAAGCGTATTGCATCGATAACCGAGAAGATTATTCCTTTTGCTTCAGCCGTATTCATAATTGCCTTGCTTGCCGTAATAATAAAAAACTTCAAAAATATTCCTCAAAGCATCGTTATGATAATTAAAGGTGCTTTCGGACTTGATTCTGCACTTGCAGGCGGTATGGGGTACGGTATGTCAAAGGCGATAAGAACAGGTGTTGCGAGAGGTGTTTTCTCAAACGAAGCAGGCCTAGGCTCGTCTCCCATCGTTCATTCTGCCGCAGACGTAAGTGACAGTGTAACTCAGGGTATGTGGGGCATTACGGAGGTTTTTACAGACACCGTACTTATGTGTACACTTACAGCACTTGCCTTGCTTACAAGCGGTGCATGGAATACTGTCCTTTCTCCGATACAGATGAACACATCAGCATTTAGTGCCGTAATGGGCAATTATGCCCCGATTTTCGTATCTGTATCTCTTTGCGTGTTTGCGTTTGCCACAGTTATAGGTTGGGCTTACTACGGCGAAAAAGCAGCAGAATACGCATTCGGTGAAAAATCCGTAACACCGTACAGAGCAGTATATCTTATCTGTACCGTTATCGGTGCCGCAGCAAAGCTTGAAACAGTATGGGCACTGTCAGATATATTCAACGCACTTATGGCAATACCTAACCTTACCGCATTGATGATTTTAAGAAAAAAAGCGGTGCAGCCGATAACCGACTGCTCCGCTAAAGGATTTAATAAGGTTTAGATATTGCCCTTGCCGTATTTCTTTGCAGCAGCAAGCTTCATAATGAAGAGGAAGCCTATTGTAAAGATAACGCCTATGGGAAGAACGATAAACGCATTGGGAACAAAGCCCGACACGATATACATTACAAACGAAATTGCTGCAACGGAAATTGCATAGGGAAGCTGAGTTGAAACGTGGTTGAGGTGGTTACACTGACCGCCTGCCGATGACATGATAGTTGTATCAGAAATCGGTGAGCAGTGGTCGCCGCAGACAGAACCTGCAAGGCAAGCTGACATAGCAACCATCTGAAGCTCAGGCTGCTTTGCAAATACAGCGAGAACAATCGGGATAAGAATACCGAATGTACCCCATGATGTACCTGTTGCAAAAGAGATAAAGCAAGCAACAAGGAAGATGATTGCAGGAAGGAAGTTTGCAAGAGCACCTGCGTTGCTGAGTGCTGACTCAACAAAGCCTGTTGAATCAAGAAGACCTGTCATATTCTTAAGAGAAGTTGCAAATGTAAGGATAAGGATTGCGGGAACCATTGCGATAAAGCCCTTGGGAACACATTCCATAGCCTCTTTAATTGTAACAACCTTACGGAGTGCAAGGTATGCGATTGTAATAACAAGAGCAATAAGGCTGCCCCAGGGAAGAGCAACTGTAGCATCTGTGTTACCGAATGCATCGATAAAGCTCATACCGTCGAAGATACCGCCGACATAAACAAGAGCAAATACGCAGATTGCAATAAGAACAATGATAGGAAGAATAAGGTCAATAACCTTACCCTTGGGGTTGTAGCTGTCTTCAACAGCCTCTGCCTTCTCACCGCTTGTGTAAAGGTCGCCGTTCTTCTTTGCGTTCACTTCGTGTATTCTCATCGGGCCGTAATCAAACTTCATAAGTGTGATTGCGATAATGAAAACGAGGGAAAGAAGAGAGTAGAAGTTGAAAGGAATAGCTCTAACGAAATATGCCAGACCCTGACCTTCGGGGAAGTACTCGGAAACTGCTGCAGCCCAGGAAGAGATGGGAGCAATCATACAGATAGGTGCTGCTGTAGCGTCGATAATATAAGACAGCTTTGATCTTGAAACTCTGTGGCTGTCGGTTACGGGACGCATAACTGAGCCGACTGTAAGACAGTTGAAATAGTCATCGATAAAGATAAGCACGCCGAGAACAAAGGTAGAAAGCATAGCGCCTGTTCGGCTCTTGATATGCTTCTCAGCCCATCTGCCGTATGCTGCAGAAGCACCGGACTTATTGACAAGAGCAACAAGTATACCGAGAATTACAAGGAAAATGAAGATACCTGCTGTACCTGAAACAGCTGAAATAAGACCTTCATTAATAAGTGAGTCCATTGTACCGGTAAAGCTGAAGCCTGAGCCGAGAATAGCACCGGAAAGGATACCGATGAAAAGAGAGCTGTAAACCTCTTTTGTAATCAATGCAAGACCGATAGCAATTACGGGCGGCATAAGAGACCACCATGTGCCGACAAGGTTATTGCCGCTGATAAATGCATAGGCAAGCAAGCCCACGATTGCTACAACAGCAACAGCCAGAAGAATTTTTCTTGACTTTGACATTATAGTCACTCCTAAAAATTTAATAACAAAAAAATGACACGGCGAGCACAAATACCAACCGTGTCATCTTAATGACAAAAATGATATATGATAGCACTCCACAAGATTTGTGTAGGGTGGCGGTAATAATACAAAC
The DNA here is from genome assembly GCA_045531935.1 of Acutalibacteraceae bacterium. Classification (GTDB taxonomy): domain Bacteria; phylum Bacillota; class Clostridia; order Oscillospirales; family Acutalibacteraceae; genus UBA8612. The sequence continues at coordinate 19,019 of JAZSEX010000040.1, forward strand.
CGTGTTTTTTATCGGATGATTTCCGCCACTTCTTTGTTAAAATACTCGCAAATCCGAAAGGATTTGCTGT
>JAZSEX010000076.1:0-43740 GCA_045531935.1 Acutalibacteraceae bacterium
CTTGACGAAAACGGTGAGATTGAGTATTTCACAGCCGCAATGTGGTTCTGGGGCAGTGAAAACAGCACAATTCAGTACTGCGAAATCGCAGGTCAGAAAAACTTTGGCGACGGTATGGCTGTAGACTTTGACTCACACACAAACAACTGCACATACCAGTATATCTATTCACACGATAATATCCGCTTTATGTGCAACTGCCCGAATTACAGCGGTCATCACGGTAACACCGTACGTTACTGTCTATCTGTAAACGATAACGTAGGCCGCTCCACAACTGCTGTCGGTTCCTGCGGTGAACACGAATTCAGCTTCTATAACAACACTATAGTTAATTGCGGCGAATTTCAGTTCAAAAACCTTTATAACGCTTATATCGCTAATAACATCATCGCTCCTATCGACGGTGCGACCTTCGCTTACGATGTTGACCCTTCAAGAAAAAATGTATTTGAAAACAACTGTTACTACAACGTTATGAATCCGCTTGTTGACCTCGGTGCAATAAATGTCAAGCCCGGCTTTGCAGGTACTGATTATTCCGACCCTGCAAGCTTTATGCTTGCTGCAGGTTCACCGCTCATCGGTGCAGGTGTTACTATTCCGGGTACGGATGTTGATTTTTACGGCAACACGATTGACAGCGTAAATATAGGCTGTTACGGCGGTACAGGTGCTGAAAGCGAATATCAACCCGAAGGCTTCTTTGAGAGAATTGTACGTTTGATCAGAAATTTCTTTGAAACTCTCATACACGAAATCGTAGTTATATTTGACTGATAATAAGCAACATAAAAATCACCGGAGCTTTAGCTAAAGCCCTGGTGATTTTTTAATATATTCTGTCAGTCCCACTCTGCACCGGTGACGGTGTCCATATTGATACCCTTTGTTTCACCGACGTTTTTGAACATAACGGCAAGTGCTGAGACAAAGCCTGGAACAAGCATACAGAGAGTTGCCATACCGATAAGGCTGTTGCCCAGCAGGTTTGCGCAAAGCGTACCGACACCGAGTGAAATACCGAAGCCTATTGCGGTGACTATATACTGAGCGGAAATAGAAGAAGAGCGAAGGTTTGTCGGAGAGGATTCGCCTATCATCATAATAAGCACGTCATTTACCGAGTAGTAGCTGCCTACGAATACACCGCTGAGGAAGCCGATTACGTACGGATTAAAACCGTATCTTGCGCCGAGTGTGAAGCCGAGGAATCCTACAAGGCAGTTGAACGCGGTGATTATAGCTGCAGGCTTTCTGCCGAGCCAGTCTGAAATAAAGCCCATAAGCACCTGAGCAACCGCAGAGCCTATCGGGAAAAGGATAAGTGCAGTATTGGCAATATCGGCTGCGTTTGCTATGCCGCTGTCCTGATAGCCGTATTTGAGAATGGGCTCGTAGTTGATGCTGGCGTAAAATCCGATGTTTGCAAGGGCTGAAACAATATAGAGCCAGCGAAGCTGTTTGTGACCGAGTGCGAATTTAAGTGCGGGAATAAGACCGCCCTGTTTACTCTCGGCTTTTTTGCTGAGCCTGAGAGCGTTCTTTTGCTCGTCTGTCATACTCAGATAGTTGAGTCTTGACTCGATAAATGCGGGTGTTTCTTTAGCACCGAGCAGAGCAATAAAGCTGACAACGAGACCGATTACCGCAGGGATAAAGTAAACCATTCTCCAGGTGTAGCTGTCACCTGCGGCACTGATAAGCCAGCGCTTGAGAAGAGGTACGAGCATAACGCCCATATTGGCAAAGAACTTGATAACAGAATATACTCTTGCTCTGTGCTTTGACGGAGACGACTCCATAATATAAACAACGTGCATATCGTGCGGAATAAAAAACTGGATAAGGCACGCACCCATAAGATAAAGTGCAAGATTCTGAGAAAGGAAAATAAGAAGCAGAGAAAGACTCATACCGAAGGTGTTGATGATAAGAAACTTTTTTCTGCCCCAACGGTCGGCAAGAGGTCTGTAAAGCAGACCGATAGCCTGAAACGGAATTGCAAGAGATGAAACAAGGTCGAGCTTGCCGACAGAGCTGTCGCCGAATTTTGCCATAAGGTCAGAGGCTATATCGCTCTTCATAAGCATACCTATCTGCGAAGCGATTTCATCGGTTGCATAAATGAGTGTAATTATAAATACGATATAGGCAAAATAAATCTTTTTATCCTGACTTTTCTTATGTCTTTCCCATTTTTTAATTTCTTTTTCAGCTTTCAGCTGAAGCTTGCTTTTTTCTGCGGTAACCGAAACAGCCATAGCGTAATCCCCTTAAAACATAAATTATACTTAATCCTAACATAAACACACTGAAAAATCAATCTGCCCGATAAAGCAAGTAAAATTTGCCGAATTATCTCAAAACAAGAAAATATTGTCTTATTAAAATTCTTATACAAAATTATAACACTGATAAAAAAGTGTATAATGAAATAAAAAGGAACAAGGAGGAAATACTTATGCTTTCAATTTTTGCAATTCTCAGTGACATCCCTTATTACATAGCAGAGCTGATTTCAAAGGTGACAGGTGCAGATACCTCTGCAATCACCGATGGCTTCAGCAAGCTCATTGCTCAATTTTTTGAGATAATAGACAAATTCACAGCGTAAGCAAAAAGAAAGCAGCTGTCTCACTGATTTTTGTGAGACAGCTGTTTTTTATTTTTTGAGTATGAAAACGACGGCAATAAGACTTGCGATAAGAAGCACCGAAACAACTGCAATCGCAACGCTCGGAAGCTTTTTTTCACCTGAATCGTTCTTTGCGGGCTCAATCAGCTTTGCCCTGCGCAGTGCGGAAACAACCGGCTTGTAAAGCAAAAGGGTAAAGGCTGAGTTAAGACCGCCTTTTATAAGATTAAAAGGCATAAATCCGGGTAAAAGCATTCCTTTTACTGCTTCTCTCGGAATGTTCATATATATAGGTGTTATAGCATAATTCCACAGCAGCATAACCGCAGTCATAAAAACGCAACCTGCGACAAGACCGATTACCGCACCTGAAAGAGTACGTTTCTTTTTGTAAATTACAGCGGCAGTGCAAGCAAAAGCACAGGTTGAGATAACATTCATCAAAAGTCCTATCGGACCGGTATCGCTGACGGTAATTGCCTCGACAAGTGAAACGACAACGCTTATAAGCAGTGAAGCAACAGGGCCGAATATAAAACCGCCGAGAGTTATTATAATATCCTTAGGGTCATACTGCAAAAAAGGTAAGGAAGGCACAAGAGGCGGTAACACACGGGTTAAGAAGACAGAAACGTAAGCAATCGCACAAAGCATTGACATTGTTGCCGTTTGTCTGATGAGCTTTTTATCCTTCATTTTTCAACACCTCGCAAAAATAAAAGCACCGAAAAAACTTCGGTGCTGATGAAACGCTGAAAAATCTGTCGCAGATATGCGGCGGAAAAATCATTCTTCTTTCATCCAGACTTTAACTGTCGGTATTGGAGTTGCACCAATTCATACGCTGAACACGCTTGCGGACTTTACCGCCGATCGGGAATTTCACCCTGCCCCGAAGAGATTTCCGAGTATTCACTTTACTACATTAAACCACAATAACTGTTAATTGTCAAGAAAAAATCAGCCGAGATAGGTTTCGAGATACTCACTGTACAGCTCGTATGATTTTTCTGTATTCTCCGCATCTTCATTAAGACCGTGGCCCGAATTGGGGTAAGCGTTGAATACATAGGTTACACCGAGTTCATCGAATTTATCACGAAGAGATACTGCGTTTGAGAAGGGAACAATATTGTCTTTCACACCGTGATTTATAACGGTAGGTACTGTGTTTTCGTCAACATATTTGAGCGGAGAAACATTCCACAGTGCTTCCTTTGCTTCTTCACGGGTTGCAAAAGTATGCTTGTAGCCGCAAGCCCACGAAAGCACCTGAGCTACATACTCACCGTCACCGAGTCCATTATCAAAATAATACGCATCATCGCTGAGGTCTGTAGGACCGCAATAATTGAGTACGGCAGCGGGTTTGATTGCCGAAACATCCGCTCTGGAGTAGGCATAGAGCATAGAAAGATGTCCGCCTGCCGAAACACCCGTAAGCACCATTTTGTTTATTTCAACACCGCGTTTTTCGCTAAGCTCTTTGATTTTAGCAACTGCGAGCTGAATATCATCCGTAACGTCGATAAGATTGACTTCTTCGCTGATATAGCGGTAGTTGACAGAAGCAACAGCGTAGCCCATACCGAGCACTCTTTCAACCTCGCCTGCATAGTCGGCCTTGTCGCCTGCAATCCATGCACCGCCGTGAATCATCAGCACAAGACCTACGCTTTCTTTATCGGCAGGTATATATAAATTGAGTGTATGACGCTCGTGTGTGCCGTATGATACGTTTTCAAATTTATAAGTGTTTTCCATACCTAACATTACTCCTATCAAGTTAAAAAAGCTGAGGAAAGCTGACATAATAATTGAAATGATTCTGTTAAACATTTTATCTTTACCTTTCTGTAATACTGTTTCAATAATACTACCTTGCACGGCAAATTGTCAACCGACATATTGACAAGACACAATTTAATAAATACAATAAAACAAACAGTATTATCGGAGGGAATTTTTATGGCAAAAATAATTGGCGATGCAATACCCAACATCCCCTGGCAGGATAAGCCCGAGGGTTACAGATATCCCGTATGGCGTTACGATGCCAACCCCATAATCACACGCGACAACCTCTTTATGGCTAACAGCATTTTTAACTCCGCAGTCGTACCTTTCGGTGACGGATTTGCAGGCGTATTCCGCGTAGACGTTATGAGCCGTGACCATACACTCGTAGTCGGCTACAGTAAAGATGCTATTAATTGGGAGCTTGAAGAGAAGGTTATATTCAGAGGTTACGACCCAAGACTCTGCCTTATCGACGGCAAGTATTATCTTTCATGGGTTAACCTCACACCTCACGGCACAACGATCGGTATAGCTTATACAACCGATTTCAAGGAGTGGACTCAGCTTGAGGACGCTTGTTACCCCGTAGCAAGAAACGGTGTTCTTTTCCCCAGAAAGGTAAACGACGAATTCCTTCTTCTCATCCGTCCCTGCGACAGAGGTCACACACCCTACGGTGATATTTTCCTCAGCCACAGTAAAGACCTTACCTATTGGGGCAAGCACAGATTTGTTATGAAGCCCGAAAAGAACTGGGAGATGACAAAGGTTGGCGCAGGCCCCACACCCATTGAAACAGACGAAGGCTGGCTGATGTTCTACCACGGTGTGCTTACAAGCTGTAACGGCTTTACATACGCAATGGGTGCCGCAATACTCGACAAGGACGAGCCTTGGAAGGTGCTTCACAGAGCAGACAGCTTCCTGCTTGCACCGCACGAGCTTTACGAGTGCGTAGGTGACGTGCCCAACGTTGTATTCCCCTGTGCCGCACTTGCTGATGCTGACACAGGCAGAATCGCAATCTACTACGGTGGTGCAGATACTGTTGTAGCCCTCGCTTTCACTACAGTTGACGAAGTTGTTTCTTTCATCAAGGAGCACGACCTTAACAAATAAACCTATTCGAAACAACATTCTCTAAAAATTGCAAAAACTGCCTTTTTCAAAATATAAAACTGTGAGGTTTCAATTATGGAAAGCTCAAACAAAACAAGTGTAATAGCAAAAGTCAAAAACGGTATCAATACAGCCAAAGCTTATTGGCACGAGCCTGCAAAAGGTAATTATATTCCTTACAAAGAGGTTGCAAGCCTCAGTGGTGCAGGCTTCGGTGTTTATTGGACAATTCTGCTTGCATCCGCAATTGGTCTTGATGCGAGTAATCTCGTCCTTGGTGCAAGCCTTAACATCAATCCTTCACATTTGCAGACAATGCTGGTTGTCGCCAATCTTGTAGGTATACCGCTCGGTATTTTCCGCAGCTGGCTTTACGACAACCACCGTATGAAGGGCGGTAAATTCCTGCCGTTCATCAAAAAAACGGGTTTACCGATAGTTCTGGTAAGCACAATAATGGTATGGTTACCGTACGAAAATATGCAGTACATAACCAAATGTGTTGTTGTCTGGTTTATGTACATGCTGATGAATGTTTTCCTCTGCTTTTACAATGAAAGCTATATGTATTTTCAGCAGATTATAACCCCGAACGCTCAGGAGCGTGCAAACGTAATGAGTATTTCGCAGGTTATATACTCACTTGCTCCGACAATTACCGGTTTTGTTGTACCTACGATTGCAGGTCTTACATGGGGTCTTAATAACATCTGGTCCTACCGTGTTATTTATCCTTTCTTTACCGTTGCAGGTCTGATAATAAGCACTGTCTTCTTCCGAAAAGTAAAAGAAAGGCTGGTACTTCCCAAGAAAAAACCTGAGCCCGTAAGAATGCTCGATGCAATCCGTGAGGTTGCAAAGAATAAGTATTACTGGATTATTCAGGTTGCAGCATGGGTAGTATTCCTCGAATCAGGTTACGGCATTGTTTTAGGTTGGTCTTTTATTTACGGCAACGGCGGTGCTAACGAGCATTTGCTCGGCACTGCAAATACAATCATCGGCAACGCCGGTCTCTGGTCTATGCTGCTTGCACCGCTCGCAATAAAGCTGATGGGCAAGAGAAATCTGCTCATTACAGCCAACGCACTCAACATAGGCGTGCTGTTGATACTTTATTTTACCTACAAAAATCTTATTGTTGTTTGTATACTCTGGTATATCAACACGTTTATCAATACATTTTGGAATATAGTTCAACATCAAATCAGTGCAGATATGAGGGATTATCATCAGTGGAAAACAGGTGTCAGAGTCGACGGACTTTTCGGCCCTCTCGGTATGATAGGCACAGTTATCGGATTCTTCACAGGCTATGTATATCCGACAATATACAATAAAATGGGACTGTTTGACGATTACGATGTACTATACAACGATAGCATACGAAACAATCTGTTTGAAGTAGTTATACTTTGCTCGGCTTTAGGCGCACTGCTCAACCTTCTCCCCTTCTGCTTCTACAATCTGACAGAAAACAAGCATAAAGCTTATGTCGATGTACTTAAAATCCGTGCTATGTTTGAAAATCATTCCCTCGGCAAGCTTGAAAAAGAAGAGCTTAACGAGTGTATGGAAGTTATCCATCAGGCCGAATCACTCGTCGGTAAAGAAAAGGTTGCCATAGGCAAATCTGCTGATAAGGCGGCTAAAAAGCAAGCCAAAGAAACCAACCTTGCAATTGAGCGATCACAGATTATCGTACAGGATCTTAATAAATTCACTACCAATGCAGGTAAAGCAAGACTTGCAACTGCCCACGCTGACTATGCAAGAGGTTGCGGATATTTCTATAACGACGCAAAAGCAGATATGAAAGCGGCAAAGAAGCTGCCTAAGAATACTGCGGAAGAAAAAGAAATACGTTCAGATGCTATAAAAAATGCACGTATTAAAAAAGAATCTGCTGCCCTTATCAGAAAATACGGAGCAGAAAATATATTAGCTCCGGACAATGCTGTTAAAGAAGAGATAATAAACAGAGAAACAAAAGGCTTCTTTGACAGTATCCGACTCAAGCAAGAGCTCCGCTCCTATCTAAAAAAAGAATCGATTTATACAAGAGTGACTAAGCCTTATAATGACGCCAAAAGCCTCATTGCTCAATCCGAAGCTTACGCCCACTACGACGAGCTTGAAAGAATGTACACTTCATTTCAGGCATAACAAAACAGGAAGGTGCTGTTTGATATGGCAGTTTTTTTCGAACAAATCATCGCATTTTTCACTTCGCTCATACTTGTTGTAACCAATTTTCTCGGAATCACCAATTTAACTGTCACCAAAAAAGTTGACGATTTCAAGGTGACAACTTATGTCAGAGGCGAATACATTCAGGATGAAGGTGCACTTTACCCGGAGGATTTCGACATCGTAACAGATGCTATTCTGTTTGAAATGGCTTCATTCAACAGCAAGGGCGAAGTTATATACGACGAAGTAAAGCTTGAAAAAGCACTCGGTAATCTCCGTAAGGCTATCGGCACAAGAAATGTGAACATTACTCTTAACCTGCTCGGCCCCTGGGGTATCACAGATTCTGATGTGTGGGAAGAGCAGATGGAGGCACAGAGCATCGAGCACAACAAGGCTTTCACAAGCGGTGTGCTTGAGGATAATATTATAGCCGTACTCGAAAAATACGATTTTGACGGAGTTCATTTCGACTATGAATATCCTCTCTCAAACAATGCATGGAAGCATTACAACGCTTTCCTTGTATCTCTCGATAAAAAGCTCGGCGAAGATTACACGCTCGGCGTTGCAGGAAACTACTGGAACATCAAGTTTAATACAGCTGCTGTTGCTGCAATCGACACATTTGAAATTATGCTGTACGATATGGTAGACACACAGGGCAGGCACGCAACCTACGAAGATACGGTCAAGGCTGCCGCTACGGTCGGAATCTACGGTATGCCGCTTGATAAGGTGAATATCGGTCTGCCTTTTTATTCACGCCCGACAGATATGTCAACATACTGGTACGGCTACAACGGCTGTTATGAAGGTATTGACGAAAACGGTTGGTATCATTGCGACGATATCAACAAAGACTTCTGGTTCAACACACCCGATGTAATAGAAAGCAAAACACAGTACGCCATTGATAACGGCTTCGGCGGAGTTATGATTTGGCACTACAACTGCGACCTGCCCTCAAGTCACGAGGATTCACTTCTCAGAGCGATAGGTACTGCAGTAAATGATAACTATTGATATAAGAGGTAACTTAATATGCATAGAAAATTAGCACTTACACCCCCTATGGGATGGAACAGCTGGGACTGTTACGGTGCGGCTGTAAACGAAGAACAGCTGCTTGCAAATGCAGATTATATGGCAGAGCATCTCAAGGATTACGGCTGGGAATACGTAGTCTGCGATATTCAGTGGTCTGAGCCTACAGCAGACAGCTTTTACTACCATTACTTTGCTCCGCTTTGCATGGATGAATATTCACGCCTTATTCCGTCGGTTGAGCGTTTTCCCTCATCTGCAGGCGGTAAAGGCTTCAAACCGATTGCTGACTATATTCATTCTCTCGGTCTCAAATTCGGTATACATATTATGAGAGGTATTCCGAGACAGGCGGCACATCAGGGCACAAAAATCAAGTGTGACGGCGTTACTGCAAGAGATATTGCACAGCCGACTTCTGTCTGCCTCTGGAATCCTGATATGTACGGTGTTAATCCCGATGCAAAGGGTGCTCAGGAATACTATGATTCGCTGTTTGAGCTTTACGCTTCCTGGGACGTCGATTACATAAAGTGTGACGATATCGCAAACACCGAGATGTATCCTGACAACCCGTATTCCGCAAGAAGAGAAATCGAAATGCTTCGCAAGGCTATTGATAAGTGCGGCAGAGATATGGTGCTCAGCCTTTCACCAGGCCCTGCACCCGTATGGGAGCACGAGCATCTTGCGGCTCACGCTAATATGTGGCGTATGACAGGTGATTTCTGGGATGAGTGGAGCAAGCTCTACGCAATGTTTGAGCGCTGCCACGCATGGCAGGAGTATGTTCAGCCCGGTGCATGGCCGGATTGCGATATGCTGCCGCTGGGCAGAATTCAGCTTACAGAAAAGCTGCCGCAATACAGAAACCGTTACACCAGGTTTACTCACGATGAGCAGATAACTATGATGACTCTCTGGGGTATCTTCCGTTCTCCGCTTATGATGGGCGGCGAAATGAGAGAGAACGATGAATTTACCCTTTCACTTCTTCAGAACAGAGAGCTTATTGATATGCTCAAAAATTCAAAGGGTGCAAAACAGTTCAAGCGTGAAGAAACAGACGGCAAAGGTGAAATCATCTGGACATCTACGGGCGAAAACTGCAAATACGTTGCACTGTTCAATACCGACGACGAAGCAAGGGAAATCAGCTTTGATATAACCGATATCTCAATCGGTGGCATCGATTACAGCGTGCACGATATGTGGGCACACGAAGAGTATACGGTCACCGGAGATGTTTTTTCCGCAAAGGTAAATTCTCACGGTGCAAGACTTTTCAAAATTACGGTAAAATAAATTTAAGGCAGAACAACGGTAATCGTTGTCCTGCCTTTTTCTATTCTCAACTTTCTCAGGCTTTAAGTTCTTAAACAAATAGAAAAATCGGAGTTGTATTTTTTGTTTTTTATGTTAGAATGTATTTCAGTGTTTGCATAATAAAAAATTCGCACAACGGAGGTTTATTTATGGGTAATGCCTTGTATGTTGATACTATGATAGGTACCGTTGGTGACGGTCAGATTGAAAAATCCCACGGCGGCGGAAAAACTTATCCGGGTGCCTGTGTCCCCGGCGGAATGGTTCAGCTTTCGCCGGATACAGTCAGCGGCGGTGATAACGGCAGCGGTTATAATTACTGTCACAATACAATCGAGGGCTTCAGTTTCAACCGTATGAGCGGCATAGGCTGGTACGGTGATCTGGGAAATCTTCAGGTTATGCCCGTAACGGAAGACACTGACCTACGAAGCGGAAGCAACGAGGAATTGCCGTTTAACAAAGGCGCAATCGGCTGGAAGTCGGAGTTTTCTCACGAAAATGAAAAAAGCCGTGCAGGATATTACTCCGTTATGCTGGACAGATATAACGTTCTTGCCGAATGTACAGCCTCAGAACACGCAGGATGTCTGAAATTCACTTATCCTGCCGATTCCGAAAAAAAGATTATAATCAATTTCAGCAGAAGAATCGGCGGCAAGGCGGATTACCAGAAAGTTGATATCATAAACAGCAGAAGAATTGAGGGCCATATCAAATGTACTCCTGCAGGCGGCGGTTTCGGTCACGGTCACGGTAAGATTTTTTATGACGTGTATTTCGTTATGGAATTTTCACAGCCGTTCACAAATAAAAGATTCTTTGAAAACGAAGAATTCACCGATGTAACCGAGGGAGAGGATTTGGGAGTTTTCCTTGATTTTTCAAAAGAAATCACCGAGCCCCTGACGGTAAAATGTGCAATCTCTTACGTTGATATTGAAGGTGCAAGGAAGAATTTCTCCACAGAATGCGAAAACTCGGATTTTGATGTTATGGCGGAAAATGCCCTTGCGAAATGGGAGAATGTATTTTCCTGCGTAAACGTTTCGGGTACGGACGAAACCGACCTGAAGCTTTTTTACACCTGCCTTTATCACGTGCTTCTTGATCCCCGAACAATGGCTGACACGGACGGCAGATACAAAATAAACTATCAGATATTTGAAAACACCGATTATAAGCAAAGAACAGTGTTCAGCGGTTGGGATGTTTACAGAAGTGAATTCCCTCTCCTTAGTATCATCCGTCCCGATATGGTGCGTGACGAAATCAATTCTCTTCTTAAAATCGCAGAGCTCAACAACTCCTCGTTCCCGCGCTGGGAGCTTATGGGCATAAATGCCGGTTGTATGGTCGGTGACCCCGGTCTTATCGTTCTTGCCGATGCCGTTATCAAAGGAATTCTTCCTTATGATACAGAAAAGGCATACGAAATATCAAAAGCCTCCAGCGTTTGTATGAAAGAGCTCGGCGGAAAAGAATTCAGGTCAATCAGACCCGATTGTAAGGCGTATCTCGACGGTTGCTACGTACCTGAAAAGCTGAGCGATACTCTTGAATATCTGCTGGCAGATTTCACTATGGCGAAATTTGCCGAATATTCAGGCAAAACCGAAGATGCAAAGTTTTTTGCAAAAAGAGCAAACCGCTACGGAGAAAACTATAACGAAGCCTTGCAGTTTTTGGCACCCCGTAAAGAAAACGGTGAATTTGTTTTTGAAGAGGACCGATACGATGACGACGGAACCGTTGAAAGCAATATTTTTCAGCAGTCGTGGTTTGTGCCTTATGACGTAAAAGGTCTTAGCCGGCTTTTCGGAGAAGAAAGAACGATTGAACTTCTCGAAGAATTTTTTGAAAGAGCCGATCTGAAAAGCCTCTGGAACGATGATTACAACCATTCTAACGAGCCTTGCCACAACATAACTCACTATTTCAGCATTCTCGGTCTTTCCGAAAGAACGCAGTACTGGACAAGACGTGTTCAGAAAGAAGCTTATCGCACGGGTGCATACGGATTTTGCGGTAACGAGGACGTTGGACAGCTTTCTGCCTGGTACGTGCTTTCTGCTTTGGGTTTTGCTCAGGTCTGTCCTGCTGACCCGAAGTATTACCTGAACACACCGCTTTTCAAGGATGCTGAAATAAGGCTGGATAAAAATTTCCATTCCTGTGAATTTTCAGATACACTTAAAATAAGATGCGACAAGAATCCGCTTGATTTTCCCTATATTAAAGCCGTTAAGCTTAACGGAACAAAGGTTGAGAAAGACTATCTGACTTATAAGGAAATAACAAACGGCGGAGAAATTGTGTTTGAGCTTAAAAAGTGAGTAATACCGCTGCGTATTAAAGCCGTTCGGACATTGAGTCTGAACGGTTTTTGTTGTGAAAAGCAGATTGAAGTTTTTGGAGGCATGTAAAAAAGTCAGCACTCACGTTAAGTGAATACTGACTTTTGGTAAAGATGGACGGTTTTGATACAATCAAAACATTTTACTCTCTTAATTTGTCAAACAAACTGAACCTATGCTTTGACGGTTCATCGTTCGGTTTTATGGTTTTAATATGCTTCAGTGCTTGGATACACTCTTCACGGTTTAATGCGTAAATATTGATTGAAAGCAATAATCCGTCCTTATAGCACCCTATAATGAAACGATAAACCTTAAGGTCGTGCTCATATTCAACAGTTTCATATGCCAATGAATTAAAAAAGTTGAAATTAAATCCGAGTTCGTATTGTTTTGAATCGGATGGTACAGATTCTTTGTATATTTCTTTCAAATCGTCCTCTTTTGCATTTGTAAAAAACTCGGATATTCTTATTGTTAATTCACTATCGGGAGGATAGAAGATGTTATGCTTATCTCCTTCGTCATTTTCATAAGACCAATCAGTCGGGAACTCAATGCTCCAATTGTTTTTAAACTTGTAAATCTTTAATTTTTTACCGTTTTCTATCATTACATTTGGTTCTTCTGAATTAATTGTTCCGGTATCCGAAGAAAAAGATGTGTTTTTTTCGTCAGCTTTTGAGTAATTGTTTCGATTGACAGCCCCATTTGTTAATTTTTGGGGAGTAAACGGCAAATTCAAAAACTTTTTGTATTCTTCTTGTTTGGAGGCTTCAAAATATTCTCTGATTGTTGGGTTGTCATTAATCTGTAAATCAATGTTTGCACCGTAATCAATCAAAAACTGCAAAAAGTCTTCTTCAAAATAAAGCAAATAGCTGAGTGGCATAAATCCGCGGTTGTCAGGTATGTTAGGGTCTGCACCTTTTTCAAGAAGCTTTTTTGCAACATCGTAATTTTTCCCTTGAATTGCATGCATCAGATATGTCATACCGTTATTGTCCTGTTGGTTTATATCAATTATGGTTTCAAGGGTTTTTAAAGCATTATCATAATCGTCATATTCGACAGAATGATAATCCGATTTCATTTCTACGGAATAAGCCTTTTTTAACTTTTGCGAAATTCTTGCTGACTTTTCATTTGGTAAGAAGCGAAATAAAGGATAAGTCTTTCCTTCGGTATAATCAAAACGGAACTCATCTTTCCTGAAAAGCAAATCCGGACTTACATAAAGCCCTCTGTCGATTGCACAGTTTCTGGAAAATGCGTTTTTAATAATCCTGTAAATTTCTTCAGATTCCGCTGTTTCTTCAGTAATGCAAATTGTTCCCTTACAAACAGATTTTTCTCCATATTCTCCGCCGTAATGCCAACAAACTGAATTCTGTCCGTTTGGCTCGTAAACATCATAACACAACTTGCCCTTGTAGGTTTCTCTGCCGAAAAAGTATAAAGCTCTGTCTTTTTTGTAGATGTTAAATGCGGGGAAATTTTGGGGGCTGTTTTTAACCATATCGGTTACAAAAAGTTCTGAAACAGAGTTGAACATAGGGATTTGTTCGTTTTTTTCATAGAATCCAATAACATTAACGTATTTGATATCTATTGCTGATTCTATTTCCGAAAAAATTTGCCTTAAACAATTATTGGTTGCATAGTAATTAAAACCTTTTGACATTATATGCCCAACCTTTCTAATTGCTCCAATAAATCTCCCAAACCCTTACCCTTATTATAAAAATTCTATCATAAACTAATAACTAAATCAATATTTCATCAAATATAACAATGGACAGTTTTGTATCAAAATTGTCCATTGTTGAGTGGTGCGGGTAACAGGACTTGAACGCATGCTTCGCATACTGTTGGCTCGGCGACCCAATGCTTCGCATTCGGTACCCGCCTCACCGATCTTCGCTGAAAACAGTTCGCCGAACTGTTTTCTTAACGCTCAGACCTTCTCAGGTTCAAGTCCTGAATTACATAAAAAAAATCTCCCGATACCTATGGTATCAGAAGATTTTTGGTGCGGGTAACAGGACTTGAACCTGCACAGCCTTGCAACTATTAGAACCTGAATTATGTGTTCTATTCATTAACTTGAATTGTTTTGCATTGTTATTATCCCTTACAAACCGCTATATATCAACGATTATTGAGCATTTGTGCACTTGAAATTCAATTACCCTTGAAACAGCGAAAGTTTATAAAAATAGAAAAATGTTAGAAAAGTGTTAGAAACTGCATAATTACTTAATGAGAAAAGCTGCGTTAATTCGTGGCTTTTTTTATGTGGTGCTGTTGCGTTGGTGGGTACAGGGTGCAGAGCGTAAAAGAGCCGATGTCGTTATCCCCCTGTATCAGCAATAAAAAAGCCCCCAAAAAGGGGGGCAAACCTTATCAAGCCTTGTTGATGTCGCTATATTTCTGCACTCTGTAAAAATGCTCGCTGTGCGTTCCTTGCTCGCTCGTTGCTCGCCCTATCGGCTAATACCGCCTTGCAGATAGAGCGTTGATGTTATATGCCGTTATAAATGCGACCACAACGGTTGATTATTAGCTTTCTGTAGTTGCTTTTATCGCATCTGTAAGGTTTTGCATTTGTTCAAGCATTTCTCCAAATGTTTTTTGTGCTTCAGGGTCACCTTCAAGCAATTTCGCTTTGAGCAGTTGTATTTGCTCTTCGTATTGCTCTAACTGTTTTTTTAGTGCCATTTTATCCTTACTCATATTATCTTTTTGAACAATTATGTCGATAGATACATCATAAAGCATTGAAAGTCGGACAAGTATCTCTGCAGGTGGTTCGTTTCTTCCTCTTTCGTATGCTCCATATGCCTGCTGTGATATTCCGATTAACTCTGCAACTTCTTTCATCTGCAGATTTTTTGATTTCCTTAATATTGCCATACTTTGTGCAATCATTTGTTTTCTTTCGGAGCTGTCATAAAGGTTATTGTAGTTGTTAAGTAATTCTATACCCATTTTTTTCACCTCTCGCTTATTATAAGTCATTCGAGAAATAATTGCAACACTTTTTGAAAAATAATAAACAAATTGAAATGTTATTGACATAACGCAATATATGTGGTATTATATATTGCAACAATAGTTACAAAACGTAACTTGCATTTCGGTTGTCACTTCTCAACCGAAAAAGAGTTACAGCAAAAGTATAGTATTACCTTTTGCTTAACTTGTGTTTTTTGTGTCAAAATATATTAATTTTAGAAAGGATGTGTTTGTTATAAGCAACACAAAATCTCGAAAGTATCAGCTTACTTTCAACAATCCTGAGGAGCACAATGTTTCTCACAGCTCAGTAAATGAAACAATGAAGCAATTAAAATGGGAGTATTATTGTTTGTGTGATGAGATAGGGGAGAACAAAACCCCTCATATTCATTTGTTCTTTTATTGTGCTAATGCTGTTATGTTCAACAGAGTGAAAAAATTGTTTCCCTCTGCTCATATAGAGTCTGCTCGTGGCAGTTGTCAAGAAAACAGAGATTACATACGTAAAGAGGGTAAATATCTGAATTCTGATAAAAAAGAGACAAACTTAATTGATACTTTTGAGGAATACGGAGAAATGCCCCTTGATAAGTCCTCTAAAAATGAAAGTGTTTCAGAACAGGTTTTGTCAATGATAGAAAATGATTGTACGAATACCGAAATAATAAGAGCATTTCCAAGTTATTCAACAAAAATTGCTCATATAGATAAAGCAAGGCAAACTTTATTAGAGGATAAATATAGAAATACTTGGCGAGATGTTGACGTTGTATATATATTCGGAGATACAGCAACAGGAAAAACACGCTATGTTATGGAAAAATACGGATATGAAAATGTGTATAAAATTACTAACTACAAAAATCCGTTTGATTCCTATTCGGGTGAACAAGTGATTTTGTTTGATGAATTTCGCAGTTCTTTGCCTTTGTCAGATATGTTGCAATATATTGACGGCTATCCTTGTCGCTTACCTGCACGATTTTCGGATAAGGTGGCTTGTTTTGATAAGGTTTATATAATCAGCAATATTGACTTAAACAAACAATATCCAAACATACAAGCTGATGAGCCTAATTCTTGGGAAGCGTTTGTCAGAAGAATAGACCTTGTTCTTAAATTCGATGTAAACCAATACGGCAAACGAGATATAACTCAACTCTTGCCCGAGGATTATGTGAATTGAGGTGGTTGCGGTGTTTGATACGTATAAAGACATATTAACAGTTGAAGATACTTGCAAAGCTTTGGGAATAGGTAAAAACTCATTGTATAAACTTCTGCAGAAAGGTATCATAAAATCCGTTCGTATAGGAAGAAAATATTATATTCCCAAGGTTTTCTTAATTGACTTCATAAACCAATACCGATAATATAAAAAGGTAATTATGTAGTTTCCTACAGAAAGGAGTTGCAATGACAGGAAGCTTACAAATTAAAAACGGCAAATATTATGCTGTTTTAAATGTTACAGACGTAAACGGCAACAGAAAACAAAAATGGATTTCAACAGGTATGGAAACAAAAGGCAATAAAAAGAGGGCTGAACAGTTTCTGCGTGATAAAATCAAGGAATTTGAGCTGAAAGGAAATGTATTGCAAACAGATATGTTGTTCAGCGATTATGTTCTGCAATGGCTCAATTTGGCAAAGCTCCGATTGGATGAAAGTACATATCAGTCTTATAAGTTTGTGGCAAATGCACATATAGTTCCGTATTTTAGCAATTCAAAAGTCACTTTGGATAAGCTGACAAGAAACGATTTGCAAATGTATGTTAATCACAAATATGAAAAGGGCAGGAGAGACGGCAAAGGCGGTTTATCTGCCAAGAGTGTAAAATCACATATGGTGCTTATCAAGCAAGCGTTGAAAGAAGCTGTCAAAAGCAATTTGATTGTATCTAATCCGAGTGACTATATTGTTTTGCCTAAAATCCAAAAATTCGAGTCCTCTTTCTATACTGTCAATCAGCTAAAGGAATTGTTTGTGCTTATAAAATCAGAGCCTTTATATCCCTTAATCTACATAACGGCTGTATTTGGATTGAGAAGAAGCGAAGTGCTTGGTTTAAAATGGGACAGTATCAATTTTGAGAACAACACATTAACAATCAAACATACAGTTGTTGGTGAGGGGAAAATCATTGCGAAAGACAGTACGAAAAATGCTTCGAGCTATCGTTCATATCCGATAAGTGAAGATGTAAAGAGTATGTTGCTTTCACTTATGTCAAATAAGGAAAAGAACAAAATGCTTTTTGGTAATGAGTATAATGCAAATGATTATGTATTCTGTTGGGATAATGGAAATCCTTATAAGCCGGATTATATATCAAGGCACTTCAAGCAGATTTTAATAAAGTACAATTTGCCGGTTATTCGTTTTCACGATTTACGGCATAGCTGTGCGAGTTTGCTTGTTTCGAATGGCTTTACACTAAAAGATATACAAGAATGGCTCGGTCACGCTGATATTCAGACAACCGCAAATATTTACGCTCATTTGGATACTGAACGGAAAGCAAATATTATGAAGTCTATGACAGATGTATTCAGTTCCTCATCGTGTTAGAAAAGTGTTAGAAAAAAGCCATTTGCTTTGCTTGTGATTTTGCAGGGTAAAAAGAAAAAACAACCCTAAATCATTGATTTAGAGCCGCTTTTTGATGGTGCGGGTAACAGGACTTGAACCTGCACAGCCTTGCAACTATTAGAACCTGAATCTAACGCGTCTGCCAATTCCGCCATACCCGCATATTAACTTGTCTTGTGGTACGGCAGCCGCGTTTCGCGTGACTCTTGCGGTGCCCAAAATCGTTTGCTCGCTGTACGCTCGCACGATTTTGACCGCTACGCCTTTCCGTTCCTCGCTTCATCCGCCACAGGCGGCGCTCGGACGGAAACTGCCAATTCCGCCATACCCGCATATTAACTTACTGCTGTTCACACAGCATTTGATATTTTAATTCAAAATTGTTCGTTTGTCAATAGCCCAGTAAAAAATTAGAAATAAAAGTATCGACAATATTGTATTAATGAAACTTATTTGTTATTATATGTAATAAATACGATCTTACTTAAAGAGGTGATTCTTAATGAATAACTACCTTATCGTTGTAGATATGCAGAACGATTTTATCGACGGTGCACTCGGTACAGCTGAAGCTCAGGCTATTGTGCCTGCGGTAAAGTCGAAAATTGAGAATTTTGATGGCAGAGTGATTTTTACAAGAGATACTCACTTTGCAGATTATCTTGATACTCAGGAGGGTGCAAACCTGCCCGTTAAGCATTGCATCAAGGATACCGATGGCTGGCAGATTCGTGCCGAGCTTGATGCACTGAGAAAAACACCTGCTGTTGATAAGCTTACTTTCGGCTCATCTGAACTTGGTGAAATGCTGAAGGCTGAAAATGAAAAACAGCCGATTGACAGCATTACGCTTATAGGTCTTTGTACAGATATATGCGTTATTTCAAACGCTATGATTATCAAGGCTTTTCTGCCGGAAGTTCCCGTTGAGGTTGATGCAGCCTGCTGTGCAGGTGTCACACCCGAGAGTCATGTAAATGCTCTGAATGCAATGAAAATGTGTCAGATTAAAATAACAAATGAGGTGTAAATTATGAGCGCTTTTTTTGCAAAAATAGCCGCTTGGTTTGCTTCAATAGTTATGCTGTTTAATGTAATGTTTAACCAGCCGACTATTGTACCGGAATTTCCTGAAGTCAGTACGAATGAAAAAGTCGCTTTTGATGAGGGCGAATTTGTGATGGGCGAGTATGACCTTGTTGTATCTCCCGACGGTGATGATGCTAACGACGGCTCACTTGAAAATCCTATCAAGACTTTTGAAAAAGCAAAAGAGCTTGTCAAGGGTATAGCTTCTGACGAAACGGTTACCGTATGGTTCAGAGAGGGCACATACCTGATTGAGAGTACTGTTGCTTTTACTGCTGAAGACAAAGAAAATGTTCTTTACCGTTCATATCCCGGTGAAGATGTCAGCTTCAGCGGTGCGAAGGAGATAAGCGGCAGCTGGAGTGAGACAACAATCAACGGTGTAGATGCTTTCGTTACCGATATGCAAGTTGACAGCGATGCTGATTATTTCCGCTCACTTTTCAAAGGCAATGTAAGACTTGCCCGCTCCTGCTATCCTAAGGAGGGTGTTCTTAAGGTTGCTGCAGAGCCGAATGACAGTGAAAAGACCGTCAGCGAATGGGATTCCAATTTCTTTGTTTATTCTCCCGTAGTATATGCACATCCTTCCGATATGCTTGATTTTTCCAACGTCAAGGATATTGATGTAAAGCTCATGCATTTTTGGTGTGAAGATCTTATGCCTGTTTACTCAATCGATAAAGAAACCGGCAAAATCGTAACAAGAAAATCCACCGCAATGAAGACGAGAGTTGACGATAATTATATTCTTGAAAACGTCAAGGAAGCTCTTTCACTGCCCGGTGAATGGTATCTTGACCGCACAGAAGACAAACTTTATTACATCCCCGAAGAGGGTGATACTGTTGAAAACACCGTGCTTTATGCAGGTCTTACCGAACAGCTTGTAACCTTTAACGGAGCAAAGAATATTTCATTCCAGGGTATCAGCTTCGAAAAGACCGATTGGGATCATGTTGACGGTAAGCATACCGGTAACCTTCTCGATCCTTCCGGCGAATATTACGGTATTATTGAATACGGTACAGAGCATCCTCAGGCAGCATTTGAAGTGCCTGCTGCAATTTATATCGAGGCATCTTCAGATATTGACTTTACTGATTGCCGTTTTGAAAATATTTCTTATTCTGCAGTAAAGTTTGATAAAGGTGCAGCAGATTGTGATATTACAAGCAGCCTGTTCAATGAAATAGGCGGTAATGCGGTTTTCATTCACGGCGATGATGTTGTTCCTGCGACAACTCAGAGAATAAACGTAACGGACTGCCATATAAAATATTACGGCAGAATTTTCAATAATGCTATAGGTATTCTGCTTACCCACGCCTATGATTGTGACCTTTCAAACAATGAAATTCACGATGGTTGGTATACAGGTGTTTCCGTTGGTTGGAGATGGGGATATGCAGAGCATCCTACCGATAAAATCAGAATCTGCGACAACCTTATTTATAACATCGGTAATGCATGGCTTTCCGATATGGGTGGTATATATACCCTCGGTGTTCAGCCCGGTACTGTTATCAGCGGCAATGAGATTTACAACGTCGGCTGTGACGAAGGTGCTTATGGCTACGGCGGTTGGGGTATCTACCTTGATGAAGGTTCAAGCTTTATGACTGTTGAAAACAATCTCGTTTACGATTGTTCTTCACAGACCTTCCATCAGCACTACGGTCAGGATAATATTGTCCGTAACAATATCTTTGCTTTTGGCGGCGAGGGTGATTTCAGAATTACTAAAAACGAGGAGCATAATTCATTGTTCCTTGAGAATAACATCTTTGTTACCGATAATGCCGTAATGTATTTCCAGTCAATAGACAGGGATTGGTTTGTTGATGACAGCAATCTCTATTGGGATTATAAGCACGGCGGTAACGTCTATTCCGGTGATTCAACATCACTTTTCAAAAGAAAGAATATTCCTGCAATGGTCAGCAGAGGCTATTACAACAACGGAGTTTTTGCAGACCCGCTGTTCAAGGATGCCGCAAACCGTGATTTTACTCTTGCAACAAACAGCCCCGCACTTGATGCAGGCTTTGTGCCGTGGGAGTATAATGCAGGCACAAAAACACTTGTAGATTAAGTTAATATTGATTTGTTTAAAGGATTCAGCAAACTTGAAGGTCTGCTGAATCCTTTTTAGGTTATCGCTTTATACGTTCTTCGCTTTTTTATATCTCCTTTTCCATTATTTGTGCGTTGACGGTGATTGTTGTCGGATGTTAGTATCTATTTGTCGAACGAAAGAGTTTCGTACAAAAAATCAAGAAAGGAAAAGGTAAATGAAAATCAGAAAGTTAATTGCGATGCTGATTGCGGCTGTAATGTGTTTTTCTCTTTCTGCTGTTGCCTTTGCCGTGAACGGCGAGGAAGATAGTACGCAGGAAAACACTACTGTCGAAAATCCGTCAGCAGAAGAGTCAACATCCGAGGAAGTAAGCGAAGAGCCTGCACCTGAGGAGAGCACAAGCGAGGAGAAGCCCTCAGAGGAGAATTCATCAGAAGCTCCTTCAGAGGAAGAGTCATCACAGGCTCCCGATAAAGACGATGTAATATCTCTTATTGTCAATCTTCTCGGTAAAATCGACCTTAAAGAGTTAAAGGATGCATTCAACGATATCAACGAGGCACTTGGTCTGCCGAGAATTGAGAGCTATACAGATATTCCTGCCTATGCAGATGCTCTTTACGGTAAGCTTGAGGAAATGGGCCTCGGTTACGGCGATATTATCAACGGTCTTGCTTCCAGCGACCTGCTTGATTGGCTGAATAAGCTTATCTTCGGCGGCTCATCAGCTCCCTCTACAACATTGCCTTCAGACAACAATGCCGAAGAGATGCCCGAAGAGAATCCCGATGCAGAAAACAGCCCGATTCCCGATACGGGTATTTCACTCGGTGCAGTTGGTGCTGCAGTTGCAGTGATGGGCGGCTCAGGTGCACTTGCTTTTGTGCTTCGCAAGCGCAAAGATGACGAGGACTAATAAAAGGGTTAATATCAGAAAGGTCAAACATTTATAGAGTGAACGTGCACCGCAATTCTGTCTGTACAGGGTTGCGGTGTTTGACTTTTGTCTAAAGGTCAAAGAAAGTCAAAAATAAAGAAAATTGAAGAAAAAACGAGAAAACGGGAGATAATTTCTGAAATCGGCGGAAAATAAATTCGACTTGACTTTTATTGACCTTTGACGAAAAAATCAAAAAGCGTTACAATACAGACAAGGTCAAAGAAAGTCAAAGTCAAATCTGAAAGGAAGTGAGCGAAGTGAATATCAGTAACACTATCGCAAAGCTTATAATGGATATGCTCGAATCTGACGGCTGTGCAGAGATGCAGAGAAACGAGCTTGCACAGACGGTAGGCTGCGTGCCCAGCCAGATTAACTACGTCATAGCTTCACGCTTTACGCCCGAGCAGGGTTATATAGTCGAAAGCCGACGAGGTGGCGGCGGATATATCCGCATTACACGTGCTACGCACAGCACACCGGGTGCACTAGTAATGCACGTTATTAATCATATCGGTGCAGAGATTGATGAAAAGACAGCACGTGCGCATATAATCAATCTGGCGAATGCTGATATAATTCCTACGCAAACAGCCAAAATTATGTTAGCAGCAGTGCTTGACAGCTGTTACCGTGAGCTTTCGGTACAGCAGAGAGACAGAGTAAGAGCGGCAGTATTCAAACAAATGTTGCTGCAGACTATAAATCGATAAAAGATATATTTAAAGGAGGAGTATTAATTATGGTATGTCAGAATTGCGGTAAGGCACAGGCAACCACACACATCAAGCGTGTCGTAAACGGCGACACAACAGAGCATCACCTTTGTGCACGCTGTGCAGGTGACCTCGGCTACACAGATATGTTTTCGGGCTTTGCTCCGCTGAGTCTGAGCGATTTCTTCGGTGACCTGCTCGGTGACGTCAGCAAAAAGTCACTTGGCACAAAGGTTGTGCGTTGTCCGAAATGCGGCAACTCGTTCAACGATATTGTGCGTGAAAGTCAGGTAGGCTGTGCAGAGTGTTACAGAGTTTTCTTCGACAAGCTTGCACCGTCAATCGAGCGTATTCACGGCAGAGCAATGCACTCTGGTAAGAAGATTGATGTAGTACGGGAAGAAAAAAATGAGCCCACAAAAGAGGAACGTATAGAGCAGCTTAAAGCCGCTCTGCATGATGCAGTTGAAAAGCAGGAGTTTGAGCTTGCAGCAAAGCTGCGTGATGAAATAAGAGATCTGGAAGGAGGCGAAAACGCATGAGTAAGTGGTATATAGGTGGCGGCGAAAAGAGTGAGGTTGTAGTCAGCACACGTATCCGCCTTGCGAGAAATCTTGAGGATTATCCTTTCCCTGCAAAGCTGAATGCTGCAGGAAAAAAGCAGGTCAACGAGCTTGTGCGTGATGCACTTCTCGGCGGCTGTGACGAAGATCTCAGCTATATTGAAATGGAGAGCCTTACCAGAGCCCAGGCTATTTCACTTGCCGAACGCCATCTGATAAGCCCTGAGTTTGCAAGCTCAGTAGGCGGCAGGTCACTTCTGTTATCTGATGATGAATCTGTCAGTATTATGCTTTGTGAAGAGGATCATATCCGACTTCAGGTTATGGAGTCCGGTCTTGCACTCGACAGTGCATATAAGCGTGCAGACAGTATCGATAATGCAATTTCTTCAAAGCTTAAGCTTGCTTTTGATGAGCGCATCGGTTTCCTTACCCGTTGCCCCACAAACCTCGGCACAGCTATGAGAGCATCGGTTATGCTCCATCTGCCGGGTCTCGGAAAAAGCGGTCAGATTACAAAAATTGCCGCAACCGTATCTAAGCTCGGTCTTATTATAAGAGGAGCATACGGTGAGGGTACATCACCCAGCGGAGATATGTATCAGCTTAGCAATCAGGTAACACTCGGCATAAGCGAAGAAACAGCACTAAGCAATCTCAAATCGATTGCTCAGCAGCTTGTTGCTCAGGAGCTTGCTATAAGAGCACAGATGCTTCAGAATCCCGTGTGGGAGGATAAGATTTTCCGTGCACTCGGCATTCTGAGAAGTGCAAGACTTCTCAGCGGTGAAGAGTTTATGCAGCTTGCTTCGCTTGTACGCCTCGGTGTAGCTCAGGGAATTATAGATGTAAGTATGGAGAAGCTCAGTGAGCTTATGGTTGATATGCAGCCCGCTACAATAAACGCAAGAGAGGGTCAGAACCTTGATGCGTCAAAGCGTGATGAAATAAGAGCCAAAGCAGTAAGGGAGGCGTTGGCTTAAATTAAGCAATAAAGAGTAAGATTTTAAAAAGGAAGGTTTTGACGATATATTTACCTGACGGCAAATGCGATATAATCTCATTTCATTCGATTACGATATAGGCTCATTTCATTCGCCTGCGATATGATATAAATTTCTTGTGCACCGCAGTGCATATCGCGTTGCGAAGCAACATATCGAATCTTTTAATATTACGCTTTCAGTATATATTAAAAGGTATATCGAAAATCCCGTAAGGGATTTATATCGCTGCAGGCTGTTGAGCCTGCAAGGAAGGAGTAGTGATTTTATATGTACAAGTTTACAGGTTTTACAGAAAAGGCAAATGCCGCACTCAACAGTGCAATAGAAGTTGCTGAGAGTATGGGTCACAGCTACGTCGGCAGCGAGCATCTGCTTGCAGGTCTGCTTCGCAGTGACGGCGGTGCTGCTTGCCTTGCTCTCAATGCAAGGGGTATCGGCAGTGAGGATGTTGAAAACGTTCTCAAATCAACAATAGGTGTCGGCACACCTACAGTGCTGATTCCCGACGATTTTACGCCCAGACTCAAATATATAATCGAGCTTGCAATAGCGGCGGCACGCTCGATGGGTCACAGCTATACGGGCACAGAGCATCTGCTTATGTCGCTTATAAAGGAAGGTTCAAACTGTGCCGTGAATATTATCGGCAAGCTTGGCGTATCGGCTTCGGATGTGCTGAGCGATACACTAAAAGCAGTAAACGGAAATAATACCAAACAGGGTAAGGAAAAGCACGGCGAAAAGGGTGCGAAATCGGAAACGCCTACGCTCGACCAGTTTGGCAGGGAGCTTACAAGCCTTGCCGCACAGAATAAAATTGACCCTGTAATCGGCAGAGAAGAAGAGATAGAAAGAGTAATACAGATTCTGTCCAGGCGAACAAAAAATAATCCGTGCCTGATAGGCGAGCCTGGTGTAGGTAAAACCGCAATAGCAGAGGGGCTTGCACTCAAAATTATTGCAGGTGAAGTGCCCGAAACGCTTTCAAATAAGCGTATTGTTTCGCTTGACCTCACCGGTATGGTTGCAGGCACAAAGTACAGAGGTGACTTTGAGGAGCGCATAAAAGCCGCACTCGAAGAGGTTTCCAAATGCGGCAACGTGATACTGTTTATTGATGAGCTTCATACGCTTATCGGCGCAGGCTCGGCAGAGGGTGCAGTAGATGCCGCAAATATCCTCAAGCCCTCTCTTGCAAGAGGTGAAATTCAGGTTATCGGTGCAACGACACTTGCCGAATATCGCAAGCATATTGAAAAAGATGCCGCACTTGAAAGAAGATTTCAGCCCGTAACCGTAGGTGAGCCGAGTGAGGAAGAAGCAATAGAAATCCTCAAAGGTCTGCGTGATAAATATGAGGCACACCATAGAGTCAGAATCTCTGACGAGGCAATTATTGCCGCTGTCAAAATGTCCGTACGCTATATCGGTGACCGTTTCCTGCCCGATAAGGCGATTGACCTTGTTGATGAGGCAGGCTCGCGTGTAAGGCTTCGTGCCTTTACAGCTCCGCCTGATTTAAAAGCACTTGAGGAACAGATAAAATCGCTGTCGGATGAGATGGCTGATGCGGTGAATTCGCAGGAGTTTGAGCGTGCCGCATCGCTCCGCGACCGTAAGCGTGAACTTGAATTTAAGCTCAGAGAAGAAAAGGACAGCTGGCAGCAGAGAAGCTCAGGTACAGCAGGCGAAGTAACGGCAAACGATATTGCTGAAATAGTTTCGGGCTGGACAGGAGTGCCCGTTGTTGAATTAACGCAGGAAGAGAGCCGAAGACTTCTGAATATGGAAAACGAGCTTCACGAGCGTATCGTCGGTCAGGATGAAGCTGTCAGGGCTGTGTCACGGGCAATACGCCGCAGCAGGGTAGGTCTCAAAGACCCGAAACGTCCGACAGGCTCGTTTATATTCCTCGGACCTACGGGTGTAGGTAAAACAGAGCTTTGTAAATCGCTTGCCGCATCAATGTTCGGCGATGAAAACGCAATGATAAGGCTCGATATGTCCGAATATATGGAGAAGCATACGGTTTCCCGTCTTGTCGGCTCACCACCCGGATACGTTGGCTACGATGAGGGTGGTCAGCTTACCGAGCGTGTGCGTCGCAAGCCCTATTCGGTAGTGCTTTTTGACGAAATTGAAAAGGCACATCCAGATGTTTTCAATATGCTTCTGCAGATTCTTGACGACGGTATACTCACCGACTCTCAAGGTCGTAAGGTCGATTTCAAAAACTGTATCATAATTATGACATCAAACATCGGTGCAAAGCAGATTGCAGGCAGCGGTTCATCATCACTCGGTTTCGGCAGTGAAAAAGGCGGCTCGATGAGTGATGAGAGAATAAAAGAGGCGGTAATGGGTGAACTCAAAAACGCATTCCGTCCCGAGTTTCTCAACAGAGTTGATGATATAATTGTTTTTCGCAAACTGCAGAAAGAGGATATAGAGCAGATTGCAAAGCGTATGCTCGATTCTCTTGCAAAGCGTGTCGCTTCAATGCAGATTACAATCAGCTTTGACGATGCGGCTGTCAGCAGTATTGCCGATGCAGGTTTTGATCCCGTCTACGGTGCAAGACCGCTGCGCAGAGCAATACAGTCAAAGATTGAGGATAAGCTCTCCGAAGAAATTTTAGAGGGCAGAATCAATCCCGGTGACAACTGTGTATGTAAAGCTGACGGAAAAGAGTTTGTTTTTGAAAAGGTATAAGGAGTTAAAATAAAAAACTGCAAGGAATTTTAAAGTTCCTTGCAGTTTTTGTTTTACGTTTTTTTATTCTGTTGCTCTTTTGCTGAGGTTGAGCATATCTTTGCTTGTAAAGTTGTATGCCTTGTCGCAGAAGTGGCAGGTTACTCTTGTTACCTCGTCATTGGCCATATCCTCAAGTTCTGCTTTTCCCGTTGTTATAAGTGCTGCTTCAACACGCTCTCTTGAGCAGTTGCACTTGTATTCGGGTGCACTCTCATCAAGCAGGTCGAGTTCAAACTCGGGCAGTGCACGCTTGCATATTTCTTCGAGTGTCATACCTGCCGAAAGCATCTGTGTAACTGACGGCAGACCTTCGAGTCCTCTTTCAACAGCGTCGATTGTTTCGTCACTTGTGAAGGGGAGAAGCTGAATCAGGAATCCGCCTGCGGCTCTGATTGAAAGGTCAGGATTGACAAGTACACCAAGTGCACATACGGTAGGTGTCTGCTCGCTTGTTGCGTAGTAGCTTGTAATATCCTCGGCAATTTCGCCCGATACAAGCTGCATCTGTGCGATGTAGGGCTCTTTGAGACCGAGGTCTTTCATAACGGTGAGTGTACCGTTGCCGATTGCACCTGAAACGTCAAGTTTGCCCTTACCGTTGAGCGGAATTTCAACAACGGGGTTAGCAACGTAACCACGGCAGTTACCGCTGCTGTCAGAAACGGCTATAATTGAGCCTGCAGGGCCGTCGCCGTTGATTCTGAGTGTCAATGTATCGTCCTTGCCTTTGAGCATATCACCCATCATTGATGCGGCGGCAAGAAGTCTGCCGAGAGCGGCGGACGTGACGGCTGAAGTCTTGTGAATCTGCTGTGCTTTTTCGGCGATGTCTGTTGCGTCAACAGCCATAATCATAACTTCGCCGGTAGTCGATATGTTTCTTATTATTCTGCCCATTTACTTTTTCCTCGCAATTACAAATAGTCTTTCTGAATTCTCCTGCGGTGCATCGTGACTCAGCTCGTCATATACCGCAACCGTTTCAAAACCTGCTTTTGTCAGCATGTTTTTAATTAACGGCAGGGGATAGGCACGCTCGCAGAAGCTTTCCTGCATACGCTCATATATACCCTCTTCTATCTCTTCGAAAATATCAAGGTCAATCTGCACCGTGTCACTCGATTGGTCAAGCGTATTCTGCCATACGCAGTACACGTCGTCAAGGTCATATACAAACGTGTTGTCGGCAAGTACGTTGCGGTGTTTGTATACGGTATTGATGTCAAAAATAAATATACCGCCGGGCTCTGTAAAGAGGGAAACCTTGTCAAAGGCTGCCTGCACGTCTTCCTCATCAGTCAGGTGATTTATACTGTCGAGTGTGCAGATTGCGGCATTTATCGTGCCGTAGAGATCAAGCTCCTGCATCATCTGGCACAGAAACATAATGCTCTGTTCACTTTCTGCCGCATTGTTCATCGCAATGCTGAGCATTTCTCCGCTTGCATCGACACCGATTACCTCATAGCCACGCTTTGACATCTCAACGCTGAGTGTGCCCGTGCCGCAGGCCAGGTCAAGCAAAATGCCGCCCGTAATACCGTTTTCGGCAAGCAGGTCGGCAATGTACTGAGCACGTGCGGCATAATTAACATTTTCGGTCAGTGTGTCATAAACGCTTGAAAATAAGCTGTATCCGCTCATCTTATTTGTCGCCCTTTTCGGCAAGACGCTTGAAAATCTCGTCATAACCGTTGCAGCCGTATATGAGTGAACGGTTTACACGGCTGATTGTAGCTGTACTTGCGCCTGTCTCTTTTACGATTTCGCTGTATACTCTCTTATCGCGGAGCATTTTTGCTACAACAATGCGCTGTGACATAGACTTAAGCTCGGTCATTGTGCAAAGGTCTTCAAAAAAATCATATCCTTCTTCAAGGTTACGAAGCTCAAGAATAGCCTCAATAAGGAATTTTATGTTTTCGTCTTCTCTGATGTTGTGGGGCATTGGAGTACCTCCTATAAATAGATAAAAACATTTTAACACATTAAACCTTAAAAGTAAAGAGCAAAGCCGCAATAAAATAGTAACACTATTCTGTAATTATTTGTAATTGTTTGTAACTTGCTTTCGCTATACCGTGTGCTATACTTTAACTGAAAAGTAAAAGGAGGAATTAATATGAAAAAGTTAATCGCATTGCTTCTGGTTGTGGTGGTTTTGTTGTCTGCTGCTTTGGGCTTTGTGCTGTTCAAAAATTTTTCCGGACAAAAATCACCTGAAACAGAAACTACGTACAAAACCGAAACCGAAAAGAAAATCAACGAAGAAATTGAAAAACTTGAATCCGAAAACACCGATGGCTGGCGAGAAGCGTATATAGATTTTTTGAGTAGATATACCGGAGAATTCAGCGAGTTCAATGAAGAGAAAGTGTTGCTCGGATATGTTGACGATAACGATGTGCCGGAACTTTTTATTTCAGAGGGCAGCTCGCATGTCTGCGATGTTGAGGTATACACCTTTGAGAATAATATAGTAACAAAACTTTGTGAAACAGGCTCATTCGGTATGGTTAATTATTTCGAGCGTCAGGGTATTATTTGCGGAAACTATATAGGTCAGGGTGTCGGCACTTATTGGGTATACAGCGTTGAGGATTGCAAAGTGCAGGAGCTTTACAGTGCTTTCACAAACGAAGGCTGGGCAGAAGAAGATTTTGATCTTGAAATAAATATAAACGGTATCGATGTTACAAGCGAACAGCTTGATGAGTTTCTGGAGTCGTATTTCAGCAAGGAAAAAAGTATATGGTTGTTTGACGATAAAGTGAACATAGGCTACGGAATTGAAAACGGGAAATATACAGACTACATAAACAGTTTCGGAAAATAAACATAAATAAAAATCAGCGGAGTTACCTTGATTTTCAGGGTGACTCCGCACTGTTTAATGTTTTTCTTGACATTAATTGGTCTATATTATATAATATTATGAATCTTAAATAAACAAAAAATCAATTTGAAAGGATTGACGGATAAATGGCACAGGAATTTACCAGAGAGGGCTACGAAAAACTTGCTGAAGAGCTCGAATACCTCAAAACTGAAGGCAGAAACAAAGCTGCCGAAGATATCAAGGAAGCACGTTCACACGGTGACCTTTCAGAAAACGCAGAGTATGATGAGGCTATGAACGACCAGGGTCGTCTTGAAGCACGTATCACAGAGCTTGAGAATATTCTCAAGGATGCTATCATCATCAGCGATGCTGAGCTTGATGCAGTTCACGTCGGCTCCGTTATCGTACTTAAGGATATGGAAGACGGCGAGGAAGAAGAATACGTAATCCTCGGTGAAAACGAGTCCTCAAAGGACGAAAACTACATTTCAGCTGAGTCTCCCGCTGGTAAGGCTATTATGGGCAAAAAAGAGGGCGAAGTTGTTCAGGTTGAAGCACCCGGCGGTGTATTCAGCTACCAGATCGCAAAAATCATAAAGTAAGTATTTTACTTGAGAGGATAATCAAAATGGCAGAAGAAAATATCATCCTTACCCCCGAAGAAGAAGTAAAGAGCGAAAACGAGCAGAGAGCAATCCGTCTCGAAAAGCTTGAAGCACTTCAGCAGGCAGGTAAGGACCCGTTTGAAATAACACTTGCAGAGCAGACAATTACTGCTGCCGAGATCAATGCAAGATTTGAGGAGCTTGAAAACTCCGAGGTTACAATCTGCGGCCGTATCATGACATGGCGTGATATGGGTAAGGCAAACTTTATCGATATCCGTGACCGTTCCGACCGTATGCAGATTTACGTTCGTATCAACGATATCGGTGAAGAGAATTTTGCTGAATTCAAGAAGTGGGATATCGGCGATATCGTCGAGGTCAAGGGCTTTGTTTTCCGCACACGTCGCGGCGAAATCTCTGTCCACGCTCAGCAGATCCGCCTTCTTTCCAAGTCACTTCTTCCCCTTGCAGAGAAGTATCACGGTCTTACCGATACCGATACACGCTACCGTCAGCGTTACCTCGACCTCATTATGAATCCCGAGGTTAAGGATACATTCTACAAGCGTTCGGCTATTCTCCGTGCAATCCGTAAGTATCTCGACGGTGAGAATTTCATCGAGGTTGAGACACCTATTCTTGTCAGCAACGCAGGCGGTGCTGCTGCAAGACCTTTCATGACTCATCACAACGCTCTTGATGAGGATTTCAAGCTCCGTATTTCACTTGAGCTTTACCTCAAGCGTCTTATCGTCGGCGGTATGGAGCGTGTTTACGAAATCGGCCGAGTTTTCCGTAACGAGGGCTGCGATACAAGACACAACCCCGAGTTCACTCTTATGGAGCTCTATCAGGCATATACCGATTATAACGGTATGATGGACCTTACCGAGAATCTTTACCGCTACGTTGCTCAGGAAGTTCTCGGCACAACAAAGGTTGTATACAACGGTGTTGAGATGGATCTCGGCAAGCCGTTTGAGCGTATCACAATGGTTGACGCTGTCAAGAAGTACGCAGGCGTTGACTGGAACGAGGTTGAAACTCTTGAGCAGGCTCGTGAGCTTGCAGACAAGCACCACGTTGAGTACGAGAAGCGTCACGGCAAGGGTGATATCCTCGCTCTCTTCTTTGAGGAGTATGCAGAGGAGCACCTCATTCAGCCCACATTTGTTATGGATCATCCTATCGAGATTTCTCCGCTCACAAAGAAAAAGCCGGGCAACCCCGACTATGTTGAGCGTTTTGAGTTCTTTATGAACGGCTGGGAGATGGCAAACGCTTACTCCGAGCTTAACGACCCGATCGATCAGCGTGAGCGTTTCAAGGCTCAGGAAGCTCTACTTGCACAGGGTGATGACGAGGCTAACACAACTGATGAGGACTTCCTCACAGCTCTCGAGTACGGTATGCCTCCCACAGGTGGCATCGGCTTCGGTATCGACAGAATGTGTATGCTCCTTACCGACTCTTCCGCTATCCGCGATGTCCTTCTCTTCCCCACAATGAAGAGCCTGGATAAATAAATTTCATCACATAAATCAAAAATCCTGCCCAATCAAGGGCAGGATTTTTTGTTGTTTATCAGAAATGCTTAAAGAGTATATTTACAGTTTTATTGAGGTATTTGAGTATTACCGTGAATACGTTTTCGACTGCTGTCGGTGCCTCGTCTGCAATTACACTGGCGGCGACAAGTGCCTGCTCAAGTTCAGCATCTGCAGCATTCCAGGCAGCCTGGTCGACTACTGTGTCGGCATAAAGTGCCTCGACCTTTGCAACGGCTGCTTCAACTGCGGCAACGTTTTCTGTGCTGATACCGCTCTTGTCAGCTTCGTTCCATGCTTCGAGGTTTTCGAGTGCGTTGAATGTAAGTCTGCCTTCGTTAAACTGCGGGAATGCGGGGTTTGAGTAAACGTCCTTCATATTGTTGTCAGCCATAACTCTGATTGCGAGAGTGAGGGCGACGTCATTCTGCGGAAGCTGCTCGTGAGCCTGTGCCTTGAAGTACCAGGTTGTGCAGGGCAGAAGACCTGTTGTTGCGTCTACAACACCGTCGGGTGAAAGGTGATTGTGCTCGGGGTTGTCGCAGTATGTGCCTGCTGCCTTATAATCGTCACCGAGTGTTGTGCCAAGGTCAGCGAACGTTGCACCCATTGAGGGAGATGCGGCGTGAATAACACGGTCAGCATTCTTTGTTCTGTAGTTTTTGCAAAGCGGGAAAAGGTTTACATCGTAGCAAGCTATGTCGAATACCTCACAGCCTGTTTCACGAAGCTCGTTGAGGTTTTCTTCAAAGTTTGCTCTTGCGTTCATAAAGTATTCAACGTCTTCGGCAATGCCCTTGAGGTCATCTTTGCCGTCAAGCCATTTTGCTTTTGCCTCTTTGTAGTATGCATCGGGACAAAGTGCCCAGAGCATTGTTGTGCGTACTGCTGCAACGTCTACAAGACCGTTTGCAAGACCGCTGAGTGCTGATTTGAGAACGTCATCGGGGAGAATACGAAGCACCATATTGAGAAGGTATGCAAGGTATGTATCACCGAGAAGTGTTACAAGAAGCTCTTCGTAGAGAGTGTCATCGTCATAGAAAACGCTGAGGTTGCCTGTGTAAAGGTCACCGATGATATCGGAGCCGTCAATAGCGGGAATTACAAAAACCATCTTCTTGATAAGCTCGTAATCTTCGGGATAGGTTTCAAGGTAGTTGATTGCGATTGTACCGCCAAGGCTGATGTGGCAGAGCTTAACCTGACCGTTGGGTGACTTGGGAAGTACAACGTCGTGGATGTAGTGGTGAAGCTTCTCTGTCTCGTACATTACGTCACCGAGTGAGTCGTAGCCGAAATAGTAAACATCATCTTCACCTACTATTTCACTCAGCTCCTGAATCGGAAGGAAGTTGTAATACTCTTCTCTTACAGCTTCAGGAAGCTCACTCATAGGCATCTCGTAGCAGGGTGTTACGATGTTGTTGATGTACTTGCCGTCGTTATCTTTTTCAATAAGGCTGAGTGCGTTGTATGTGCCCTCGTACATAGCCTCGGTCAGTCCGACATCACTTCTTGTGAAGATAGATGCGATCATATTCGGCAGAGCACGCTTGAGAAGCGGCATGACGTCGATTTCGAGCGGCCAGCCTGTGACGTAGCCTGTTTCGTCGGGTACCCAGTTGCCGTTTTCGTCAACAAGGTATGTGTTGTTCTGGCTCATACCGTGTACGATAATAACCGGTGTCTCGGTATCGTAGTCGGGTGTGTAAGCGGAGCCTGCTACGCTGTCCGGGTCAGCCGCAAAGGCTGTGAACGAAAACAGCATAGTGAGAACAAGGCAGATGCTTATTACTCTTTTGAATTTCATAGTTATATCCCCTTTATAAGTAATAAAAAGATTTTATCAAATTAAAGCGCAAAACTCAATGCGATTATATAACAAGGTTTAGGTGATATTTTTGGTTAAATATACAAAACGCTGTATAT
The DNA here is from genome assembly GCA_045531935.1 of Acutalibacteraceae bacterium. Taxonomy (GTDB): domain Bacteria; phylum Bacillota; class Clostridia; order Oscillospirales; family Acutalibacteraceae; genus UBA8612. Next base: position 34,175 of record JAZSEX010000076.1, read on the forward strand.
CCTGCGACATACAGCGTTTGTTTTTTATCCTTCAATCTCTTTCATTATTTCATCATATGTGATGATGTTGCCGAAATTTGTGAAATCAACCTTTCTGCCGAGAATACGGATGTTGTCAACCATCGGCTTACAGTTTGTGTAAATCGGCTTGCCGGGGCAGATGGGATATATACCAAGGCACGAGAAGATATACCACGCAGCCATTGAGCCGTTGTCCTCGTCGCCGGGGAATCCGTCATCCTTCCATGAGAAGCCCTCGGCACAGATTTTCTTGAGCCAATATTCCGTCTTTTCAGGCTTGCCGAGGTAGGTGTAAATAAACGGAATATGGAAGCTCGGCTGGTTTGATATTGCACACTGACCCCAGTTGCAAGCCGCCATTTCGGTCATCTCGTGTATTTCGTAGCTGTATCCGCCGATTCTGTAATCCGCAGGTGTGGCAAAGCATTCGTCAAGCTTGCGGATGAGTCCGTCCTTGCCGCCGTAAAGCTCAGCAAGACCTTCTATATCGTGCTGTACGGCAAAGCTCGTCTGCCATGCAGAGGCTTCGGTGTAGTCTTTGCCCCAGCTTGTCGGGTCAAAGTCGGGTCTGAAATTGCCGTTGGAATCCTTGGCACGCATAAAGCCTGTTTCACTGTCGAATATGTTTTTATAATTCTTTGTGCGAGCACGGTACATATCTCTCTTGTCGGTGTAGCCAAGAATATCTGCAACGGTTGCTACGCAGTCGTCAAAATATGCCGCATCAAGCGTAAGGTTTACGCTCTCACTGTATTTGTCGTATGGGACGTAGCCGAGCTTGAGATATTCTTCACAGCCCTCTCTTCCGTATGCCGATATCGGTGACGGCTTGTTTGCGTGCAGCTCCATGCCCTCAAATGCAGTTTCAAGCAGCTCTCTTGATATGAGGTTTCTTGTAGCAACGTCTGCAATAACTGCGTCAATACCTGTGCTGGGCATACAGTTTTTAGCATCACCTGCAGTCCATCTCGGCAACCATCCGCCGTCTTTATAATCCTGAATATATCCCTCAATAATTTCGGGCAGGATATCTTTTGCAACTATTGCGTAGAACGGATAGTTTGTGCGGTATGTGTCCCAGAAGCCGTTGTCGGTGTATCTCACACCGGGCAGCACCTTGTCCGCACTCGGTGAATAGTGAATCGGCTTGCCGTTTTCATCAGGCTCGTAAGCCTTGTGAGGGTAGAGGAACGTGCGATACATACAGCTGTAGAATGTTTTCATCGTATCTTCATCAGCATCAATTTCGATTCTGCCGAGATATTCGTTCCAGATACGTTCGTTTTCTTCTTTAAGTTCGTCAAAACTTCCGTAAACCGAATCGTGTTCAAGGTTTCTTACAGCCTGCTCGTAGCTGATGAAAGACGTTGCAACGGTGAACGTAATGTCTTTATCTTTCAGTGCGATATGTATACCTGTGTTTTCGCCCGCAGTGTGAAGCTTCTGCTCGGTGTCGCAGGTGTTTCTGTTGCCTGTGAGTATGCCGTCAACATCAACCGAGTTTTTGTCAAACTGAAATACGTAATAGCCCTTGATTATACCCTTGTCGTGGTCGGCAATACCTCTGTTGCACTCTGTCATACAGTAAAGTCTGGAGGTTTCAGGCTCGTAGGTGTATTCGCAGTAGTGGCTGACAGGCAGAACGGAAATATAACGCCTGAAATCTTTTTTGAAGCTTAATTTTACGCAGGCTCCGTATTCGGTCGGTGTGAGTTCAAATTCGCAGGAGGGTCTCTTGAGGTAACAGTTAAGATAATGGGGCTGAATTATTGTTTTTTCAGGGTCATAGCCCGACCAGCAATCCTCAAACTCAACGTAAGGGCTGTCAACCTGCGGCATCATTGTAAATGCACTGTGGTCGCTTATCCACGGGCTGGGCTGACGGGTAAGGCGAATGCCCTCAACCGAGCGGTCATCGGGATGATAGTACCAGCTGCCTCTCGATGTTTCAGTCTGCAGACTGAAAGCGGCAAAGCCAAAAGGCTTCTGTACAAGCGGCAGAGTATTGCCCTGCGAAAATCTGTGCAAGGATTTTGAACCCTGCTTTGTATTGACATATTTAATGTAATCCATAAACTGTACCTGCTTTCGCATATTATAATTTTATGATAACATATATTTTTCTTATTTATAAATAAAAATTATATATACATTGCAAGGTCGGAGCGTTTATCTACTCCGGTCTTTTCTTTTGCGGATTTAATTATGCTTTTTACCTGCGATTCAGGCAAATCAAGCTGATTTGCTATCTGTCTGTCGGTAAGTCCGAATACGGCGAGTCGGGATATTTCGCGTTCACGCAGAGTTAGTGCTACGTTAACTGTTCTTTCAAGTATCGCGTTGTGAATAATTGTCCAACCTGTGTGCAAACGTTTATGTAAATCCTTCACACGCTTTACTGCATACGGGTCAACAAGTGCAAGTCTTTCATCAAGAATTTTACCAAGCTGTCTGCGATGCTCTGCAAGCAGACCGAACAAATCGTCTGCAAGGCAATCCTTTATTGCTTTGTCCAGGTGATATATTGCTCTTCCTGTATCACCGCACTGCTGACAGGCGATTGCGCACATGAGGCGCAGATATATTTCAGGAATCAACGTACCGTTGTTCTGTGCAGTAGTTATCATCGGCTCAGCTATGTACGGCACACATCTCATCAGACCAAGACCGCGTATATTCTGTAATTTAAGCTCACCTGTTGCAAGCTCCTGAGCGTAAACAATAAGGTATTTAAGATAATATACCATAGCTGCAGGGTGTGCATCAGCAGGAAGACTGTCAAAGCAACCTCTTTTAAACCATTCGGGGAAATCTTCCGTAGCACGTATTGCACTGTCGGTTGCGGCAAGTGATAACGCAAGTATATCGCGGTCAGTGCTGTTTTTTACAGGTGCCTGGCATATATGCTTTCTTGCAAGTCGCCACATATTGATATCACCTGTCCACATAGCACACAGTGCAAGCAGCATACCGCTTCCTATAACAGAATATAAGCCTGAATGTTTATCGAAAAAGTATTGCACGTAGCTGTATACGCTGTCAATTTCTCCGCGTCTGTAAGCTATCTCTGCTGAAAAGAGTGCCTGCGCTTCAGGATTGGATGAAAGAGCATATATACATTTGTTAGCGGTGCCCGGATCTGAATAAAGGTCTGTCATATCAAGGAACGGACTTTTACGCGGCATAGGAATATCACGCTGTGCATCAAGCTTTGCGTTTTTGCTTCTGCCGTCAACGGGGCGTACAGCGTCTGCCGGTATAAGCCAGTTAGAGCCCAGACGCTCTGCACCGGGTATTTTGCCGAGCCTGCAATAATCCTGTACCCTCCTTACGGATATATTCCACTTTTCTGCGGTCTGCTGAACGGTTAGTTTGTTCATATTTTACCACCTCACGCAATATATTCGTCGCTTTAACGCTGATTGCGTTTTTATTATACAGCGTTTGCGCGACAAATGCAAGCTGAATTTTAGAAATTGTTTATAAACCATTTCTAAAATTTTTGAATTTTATGCAGGTTTCAGGGGCGATTTCAGCAATTATTCAATTAAATATACAAAAAAGTGCGTAAACAGTGTATATTTGGCTGTATATTTCTTTAGCAGAATTGTTTTGTGCAAAAGAGAGAAGAAAAATGCAATTTTTCTTGCATTTAGGGGCTTTTATTTTAAAAATATTTGTAATAATAAGCGTTGTGTACAAAAAGGTGTTTTTTGCTCAAAAAACCCACTATTTGTGCATTGTGCAAATTGACCAATAGTTTTCCACATTGTGGAAAACTATTGTTTGACTTCGACATATGGCGGGTGTACCATTAAGTTGCAAAGAGGAAGCGACAAGCTTACGAACGAAACCGGGAGGTGAAAGCTGATGGTTGAAACTATTTACGGCGGTGCACTCGGTACACTCGCGGCGCTGGCATTTAACCGTATAGCGATTTTCCAGATTAAACGTCGTACACAGGAAACCTCAAAAATAGAAGCAGTTAAGAATATGGCGGTGATAATCGCCTGGGTGTTGCTCTCGGGAGTCCTGTTTGCGGTAAGCTTCTTAAGGTACAGCGATACGGCCGCCAGACTTGAGGCTGTAGCCTACATATCGGTAGCAATTTCAATAGGAATTGTAGATCTGGATATCAAAAAGATACCGAATTCTTCGGTGCTCGCACTTCTGATAATCCGAACCGTCGCAATTATTTATGCAATCGCAACGGGAGTTCCGGTAAAAGAAACATTAATCCCTTCGCTTATAGGTCTCGCCGCAGGATTCATTCTCTATCAGCTGCCGATGCTCGTAGGCGTGCCGATAGGAACGGGAGATGTTAAGTACAGTGCAGCAATCGGCTACTGCCTGGGTGTTTTCGGATTCCTTCAGGCATCACTGATAATGGCAGTCGGATTACTTATCTTCCTCGTATACCTGATAGTAACAAAAAAAGGTTCGCTTAAAACCTCGGTTCCGATGGGTCCCTACCTTTCACTCGGTGCAGTGATAACGGTTCTCTTTCCGGTGTTCGGCGAACTCTCACAAAGAGTTTTTTCATCACTGTTTTAAAAACGGCAACAAACCCGGGATAAGGGTTAAATAAAAAATCAAAAAATCTATAAAGGAGGAAAAAACAATGTTAAGAAAGTGGTTCAAGGACGAAGAAGGTCAGGGCATGGTTGAGTATGGTCTCATCGTAGGTCTCATCGCAGTTGTCGTCATCGTTGCTCTCGTAGCACTCGGTCCGAAGATCCGCGATATGTTCCAGGAAGTCAATGATCAGATTGACGGCGTTACAACAGCCTGAGAAGCTTGACGGCTGATTAGCAGCACAAGCGGATTCCGAAAACATAAAAAGTAAAAATTAACACATAAAACACCCCGAAGAAAAAACTTATTAAAGTTTAAGGAGGAAAGAATTATGTTAAGAAAATGGTTTAAGGACGAAGAAGGTCAGGGCATGGTTGAGTACGGTCTCATCGTAGGTCTTATCGCAGTTGTCGTCATCGTTGCTCTCGTAGCACTCGGTCCGAAGATCCGTGATATGTTCCAGGATGTCAATGATCAGATTGACAACATCGGTGCAACAACTCCCTGAACAACGTAACATTTAACGGTAACACAAGTTAAATTCAACCACAGTTAAGATAACATAAGTCTGAAACAAACGTTTAAAACAAACATACTCATCTTAAAACAAAACTTATTAAAGTTTAAGGAGGAAAGAATTATGTTGAGAAAATGGTTTAAGGACGAAGAAGGTCAGGGCATGGTTGAGTACGGTCTCATCGTAGGTCTTATCGCAGTTGTAGTTATCGTTGCTCTTGTAGCACTCGGTCCGAAGATCCGCGACATGTTCCAGGATGTCAACGATCAGATTGACAATATCGGTGCAACAACTCCCTAAATTAACCGGATAATACATAACACACTATACAATCCTGAATAAGTAACTCGTAAAGGGTAAGTTCGCTCGCGGAGCGAGCTTACCCTTTAATACTAAAAACGAAGTCGGAGGTGACGGCGAAATGAAAAAATCAATCCGCAGGAAGCTGAAACGGGAGGACGGTCAGTCAATGGTTGAGTTTGCACTGATACTTCCGATTTTTCTTCTGATTCTGTGCGGCATTATTGATTTCGGTTGGCTGTTCTATAATCAGCTTTCGCTCAACAACGCCTGCCGTGAGGGTGCAAGGTACGCCGTAGTTCACACCGAAGAGAATGCCGATACACAGGCAATAATAAATCACATTGAAAATCTTTCAACAAACGTTTTTGCAAACGACGGTGTAGATATCAAGGTAACGTATTCAGCACCGTCAGACCCGACAGCGGGTGATATAACCGTCAGTATGGAAGCTGACATTTCATTCTTTACTCCGGTGTTAAGCACCGTGCTCGGTAAAGAGAAAACAATAACGTCAACAGTAATAATGAAAGTAGAATCATAAGGAGGCAACTGTCAGTTATGAAAAAAATTTATCTTATAGCGGTGGTAATCGCTCTGGCGGCAGGCCTTGCAACATATTTTTTTGCAAATGAGCTGAAAACAAGCAAAATCGTAACAGGTGTTGATGAGGCAACCGTTCTGATTGCGCTTAGAGATATAGATGAAAATACAATCCTAACAGAGGATATGTTCCAGCCTGTTAAATTGCCGGTTACCGCAGTATCCCACGGTACGGTAAGCAACGTCAAGGATATAATCGGTTATATGGCAGGCGTTAAAATCCTCAAAGGCGAACAGTTGATGACAGGCAAGCTCGTTCCGGTAGGCAAAGAGGATGCAATAGGTAAGCTCTCTTACCAGCTTGCAAACGGAAAGTATGCATATACAATTTCAGTTGAGATTGAAAACGGTATAGCGTTCTTCATTAAGGAAAACGACTGCATCAATATTTATGATAAGGCGTCGCCAAGTGCAGAGCCTGCACTCAAAAACATTCCTGTTATCAAGCTGAGTGATTATACAGCAAACATTCAGCAGGATAACGGTACTGAAATTACAACCTACGCAGTGCTTACACTTGCACTCACTAAAGACCAGATTCCCAAGCTTATGGCAGTAAGCAATCCGAGAGTGGTTCTTGTATCTCACGTTGAGTCACACAGCCTTGTCGATGATATCGCTTCCGCAGGCGTGCCTGAGGATCAGAACCCCGAACCGCAGACAAATTACGGTATGGGTGAAATTACAACCGCTCCGCCGACTACGGAAAGTAACTGATAATTGATTGGAGATGAAACGGCTATGGAAAAAATTAATTTACTTATTTTGTCAGATGACCTTGATTTGAGAATTGAGGTGAAAAATCTTGTAGCCGATGAAGCGTTTGCAATCAGCGGTTATTCGGGCTTTACGGCAGAAGGCAAAACAAAAATAGTAAACAAATATCCCGAAATTATTCTTTGTGCCGTACGCGGCGAGGTACCCGATACGGTGTTCAGCTTCGTTCAGGATTTGCTGGCGGTCGCAAGAGGAATGATAGTAATTCTTGTAAACGACTCAATAACGGTTGAGCTTGTAAACAAAGCCGCTCAGTACGGAATCCGTAAGGTGCTGCCGATTGACGGAATTAAAAGTGATGATTTTTCAGAAAATATCAAAACTGTTTATGCACTTGAACAGCAGCGTATTCTTGATACAAACGAAGGTAAAAGGGTTCGTTGCAAGGCACTCGGCTTTTTCGGCGGCAAAGGCGGCACGGGCAAAACAACGCTTGCCATAGGTGTTGCAGCAAGCCTTGCTAAAGCAGGCAAAAGAGTAATGCTTCTTGATCTCGATTTACAGTTCGGCGATGTTTCAATGGCACTTGACCTTGATACAAAAAATTCAATCGTTGACCTGGTGCAGGACAGAGGCGGAATCACGATTGAAAATATAAACGGCTTTGCCGTTGAGCATTCAAGCGGTATGAGCGTGCTGTGTGCACCCAAAAGCTCTGAGTTTGCCGAGTTTGTAACTCCGGCACATATCGAACGTATAATCGATATTATGCGACCGTATTATGAGTACATAATTGTTGATTTGCCGTCAGCTTTCAATGATTCGGTGATTACAGCCTGTGAAAACTGTGAAGAAATCTTCCTTGTATACAACAATGAAATTCTGTCCCTCAATAATGCAAAGGTGTGCTACACAATTCTCGATCAGCTTCATCAGCGTGATAAAATAAGGTTTGTTCTGAACAGAGTTGAAAAAAGCCTTATCAAGCCCGAGGATTTCACAGAAATGTTCCGCACTGAAATGTTTGCTATGATACCTGCAGATTATTCTGCTGCACTTGTAAGTGTTAATAAGGGTATGCCGGTAACAGCCGCTCAGCCTAAATCAGCACTTGCAAAAGGTGTTTCAGAGCTTGCTGAAAAAATAATAGAGGTGCATACGGGTATAGTTCCCGTGAAAGATACTCAGCCTGCAAAGAAAGGCTTTTCATTATTGAAAAAGAAGAAATAATGTGAGGTGTTGATATGGGACTTCTTGACAGAATAGACGGTCAGAAAAAGCTTGCGATGCAAAAGGAAGATACAGCTTCCGCACCGGAAGAAATAAAAGAAAAAGCCGCAACTGAAGAAACGGTTGAAGACCCGTATCTTGAAACAAAGCGCAGAATTCATTCGGCAATTATTGACGAAATGAATAAAAGCGGTAAAACAATAACAGACCGCGATGCGATGTATAAAGTCGTCGATGATAAAGTAAACGACGATGAGTTCCTTATCCCCCGTATGGACAGGGAAAAGGTTGCGACAGATCTTTTTAACGATATTATGGGTTACGGCCCTATCGAAGTGCTTGTACAGGACCCGTCAATCAGTGAAATAATGGTAAACGGTCCCGACAAGATATATATCGAAGATAAGGGTAAGCTGAAGCTCACAGATCTGAAGTTCAGGGATGAGGAGCATCTGATGAACATCATCAACCGTATTGTTTCAAACGTCGGCAGACACGTTGACGAAGCAAGTCCTATGGTTGATGCCAGACTTGCCGACGGCTCCCGTGTAAACGCTATTATCCCTCCGCTGTCACTTGTAGGTCCTGTGCTGACTATAAGAAAATTCGGCAAAAAGCCGATAACGTCACAGCAGCTTTTGCAGTTCGGCTCGCTTACTCCCGATATGCTCCAGTTTCTTGAAGCGTGTGTAAAAGGCAAGCTGAATATAGTTGTTGCAGGCGGTACAGGCTCGGGTAAAACAACGCTGCTTAACGTTCTCTCATCTTACATCCCCGAGGATGAACGAATAGTCACAATCGAAGATGCTGCGGAAGTTCAGCTCAAGCAGGAACACGTAATCACCCTTGAAGCAAGACCTGCAAACCTTGAAGGCAAGGGTGCGGTTACAATCCGTAATCTTGTAAAGAACGCCCTTCGTATGCGACCCGACAGAATAATCGTCGGTGAAGTCCGTTCGGAAGAAACACTTGATATGCTTCAGGCTATGAACACAGGTCACGACGGCTCACTCACCACAACCCATGCCAACTCACCTCGTGACACCGTAGCAAGACTTGAAACAATGGTTCTTATGAGTGGTATGGAATTGCCGCTCAAAGCAATCAGAGACCAGATTTCTTCCGCTATTGACCTTATCGTTCAGCAGAGCCGTCTGCGTGACGGTACAAGAAAAATAACTTCCATAACCGAAGTAATAGGTATGGAAGGCGATATAGTAAGTATGCAGGATATATTTGTTTACGAAACCGATGGCACGGTTGATACGTCAGGAAAGTTCGTAGGCAAGTTCCGTGCAACCGGAGTAAGACCGAAATGCCTTGAAAAAATCAAAGGAAACGGAGTGACGGTCAACAATGAATGGTTTGCAAATTAGTATAGTAATCCTTTCCGTTGCCTTTGCGCTTCTCGGCTTCTTCCTTTGCGTAAGCATTCTCGGCGGCGTGACACAGGACAAACGCCGTGTTGAAAAGCGTGTCAATAAAATCGCAAGCAAAAAGAGCGGTCTTACCCTGCAGATTCAGCAGCGCAAGAAAAACCGAAAAAGCTCGCTTGTCAACCGTGCAATCAACGGCGGCAAGCAGTCCGTACAGCGAAAGAGGC
>JAZSEX010000011.1:0-7163 GCA_045531935.1 Acutalibacteraceae bacterium
TTGGCCTCCGACTTTACCTGCGACAGCACCTACATTAGTACCTAAGCAGTTAACTATACGCATACTGATAACAGAAGCTCTGTCGCCAGCGACAGCTGAAATCGAGATATTATTAAGTGTTGCGCCGTCAATTTCGCCTGCAAGCACACCGACATAGTTTTCGTCGGCACCTTGCTTAACAGCCGTAATCTCAGGATTAACAAACGATACACCTTTGATTTCTGCACCGGAACCGATCTTATTGAACATACCTGCATGGGTATTGTTAACAAGTGCCATAGTATCTGCACGAAGATCAAGGCCGTAAATCTTATAGGGTTCATTCACCTGAGCAAGACCTGAAGCGTCTTTTTCAGCGCTGAGAACCTGATACGTACCTGCAAACGCTTCATTGCGGCTGTAAATCGCAGAACCACAATCTTCACCGTAAGCTTCAAATGAGGTTTCAACTATATTACCTACCAGCTCGGAGATAAGAACCGCACGGCGTGAAGCTGTATCGTTTGTAGAGAACATATCATCGAATGTAATGTATCTCTCTGTAGCTGCTGTACCGTCATAAGCCGGGTTGGGATGCATATAAGTAGCAAGATCATCAAGGAAAGCATCGGTATAAACATCACCGAGTGTCTTATCTGCGATTGCTGCATTTGCAGCTGCAATTACTTCGGAATCACTTACAGTCCAGTATACGTCGTAACACTGAGTGATAACCGATTTAGCCCCTGCCATACTTCTGACGTAGCTGAGGTTAGCAGCGTTGAATATAAGCAGATCATTGACAGAGCTGTCATTTTTATTTTCTCTGAACCAATAATCCTCCGGCTTGATTTCAATCTCAATACCTACAGTAAGAGTAAGGCCGTTCGAATAGTTGAAGTAAAGCTGGGAGCTTACACCGCCAGTAAGCGGTACTGTTGTAAGCAGATACTGTCCTGAAGCACTGCCTGTAGGAGTAATTGTAACACGGGAGTCGGCACAGGTTATGCTCTCAAGCACAAATTCAGTTGTTTCACTGCCTTCTGCAGTTACCGCACCCTTTGCTGTATCAGCCGTAACAGTAAAGCCATCTATGGTAGCCTCGGTATTAAAGTAGAACTGATCTGATGTAATAACGGATGTATTCAGGACAAATGCACTTGTATCAAATACATAGCCGCTGCCCTGTACAAAGCTGTAGTTGAGCTTGTAAATAAACTTTTCTGAATCGAGGTTATCCTTGACAGAAACTCTGTAAGTATCTTCAGTATAAGTTACGTAAGACGTACCGCCTGCACTTGAATTGGATGTACCTGCTTCATTATTCTGAATAGAATATGTACCTGTTCTGTTAAGGTTATATACATAATCAGTATAGTAAGCGTAAGTGTTAAGTGAATAGTTATTAGCCGAGTTGGTAATACCGTAAAGGCGAACATAATCGTCACAGTATACACTGTCTGAGAAATAGATGTTGTAGAAGGGGTAGTTGGAGGCATTGAAGTTACCGTCTATCAGACAAGCACTGTTAGTTGATTCATAGTGAGCAGTAGCTGCATTACCAACTATAATACCTGCCCACCTGGTATCTGATGCAAATGCAGAAACACCTTCGGATGTTTCAAACTTTGCGGAAATAACGCAGTTTTCTGCAAAGTGATCAGGTCTGTCATCAACAGCGTATGTGGTGTTAGTGTTAGTAGACCAATTTGCGCCGACAATACCGCCGATATTACCTGCACCGCGTACTATACCGCCTGCTGTACAGTCACTTATAGTTGTATAGTATGAAAGAATCCATCTGGGTATATAACCGAGAATTGCACCAGCACCGACACAAGTACGGTTTGCATACGATGTATTTGAACCAGTCGGAGCTGCAACAGCTGTTGAAGTTATTTCAACCGTAGCATAGGTCTCGCAGGATTTCACTGAAAGACGGAAAGCAACGGTTGTAGCAGAGCTTGACGGTGATTCGAAGCAGCCTACAATACCGCCTGCACCGTAAAGCGCCTTGATATGAGTACCGCTGTCAAGCGTACAGTCGGTGATTATATGCTCAATAACACCTGCATCAACACGGGCAAGAATACCGCCCGAAGCACTGTAGTTATGTGCAGTAGTACCTACAGCGTTTGTTGTGTGAGTACCTGTTACTTTTGTTCCGATAACATCAACGTTGTTAATCGAAACTATTGCGGCACGCGCTGTCGGAGAAGTTGTAGAAACCGTACGGCCGACATACATCGTAAATGCAGTCTTCGAGCTTGAAGTATAGGTACGTGTGACAACACCTGATGCAACTTCACCTGTAATTGAACAGCCGATGATCTTGTTTCTGTTCTCACCTTCTGCCTCAATAACACCGGAGAATGCAAGCGAAATACCTGCTGCACCGTAGTCGAAGTAAGCATTGTCAGTACCGGTGTATTCCTGAGTGATTGCAGCATCGGCAACTGTGATACCCGACATATTTGTTCTGTTGTGGTTTGTGTGAGAAACAATACCTGCTGCACCGTAGCGGCCAACGATAACGTTGGAGTAAACATCATCGGATGTATCGCCGACAACTGCACAGTTTTTGATATATGACTGAGCTGTGCTTGTTGATGCACCGGGAAGGATACCGCCGAAGAGACCTGCTGTATGGTTAGCACCGGTAAGGTTGAGACCCTTAAGCGTGATGCCTTCTGCCGTTACATAATCTTTAGCTGTTGCGGCAACAGCACCGATATAGGCAATGTTAGATGTACCTGAGGATGCCTTTGTGCATGTAGCAGTAACGTTTTCAAGAGTAAAGTTTCTGAATGTTGCGCCCTGTGCGGTATCAAAGAGACCCATATGTACGCCGTCGGCAAACTGAAGACCCTTGATTGTCATATTACCGTCGGAAACAAACTCAGTACCACCGGCTGAAGTATAATTGCCTGCAGGCATAGACTCAAATGTACCTGTAAACGGAAGAGCCGATGTACCGATGGGAATGAAGCCACCGTCAAAGAAACCGTCGGTAACAAACATTGATGCCGGAATATCAATATCCTTTGCAATCCAGTAATTGAGTGCAAGATGCTCTGCATCAAAGCTACCCTGGTTAGCGGCACCGTCAGTCATATTCTTACCTACGATACCAAGGTCATAAGGATTGGTAATAAGGTAATAGGTTTCGCCATCAACTTCGACATAGTCGAGCGGAGCCTGGTTGTTTGACTTGAACTCAAAACCTGCCGGGAGAGCAACCTGAGTAGACCAAACGCTGTCGCCCACCGTACCGACATAGTTGATAGAAACCTTCATAGTACCGCTGTTGAGAGGCTCAACAGTAAGGTCATTAGGACCTGTACTTGTAATCTTTGCGATATCGGCATTTGAACCTTTCCATACCTGACCTGCTACGGAGTAAGCACCTGCAACACCTGCAGGACGGGTCTCGGCAGGATACTGCTCTGCAGGAAGAATGTATGTATCTGCGCTTTCTGCAAAAGCAAACTGAGGAGTTGAGTTATCATCTTCTGTATTTACATCCTCATAGCAGTTGATGAGCATTGCTAATGCAGCTGCAGCAAGAGGAGAATAAGCAGCAGATGTTGTTGAAGCGGTCGCATTGTGATAACCGAATACAGGCCACTTGGTTGTATCGATATCAAATGAAGTAAAGTAAATCTTATTGAATGCACCTGTAATATCGGTACCGGAAGCAACGTCGAGCGCATAGTGGTCATCCTCGTCAGAAGCCGCCGTACCATTGGATTTGACAGGGATATGACCTATTGCTATACCGCCGCGGCGGATATTAGCATTATCCTTATCAAGTGTTGAAGCAAGCGAACCGGTAATTGCAATATCACTAAGAAGATTTGTAGGAATAGCGGCTGTGTTATAAGCAGAAGCTGCCGAGATAACACCGATTGCACCGCCGATACCGTCTGTACCGATGATTGAACCACCGAATACGCTATGCTGAATACTTATTTTTGAAAGGTCACAGACTTCGTAATCTTCAGGCTCATAGTCGCTGTACTGAGTACCGATAAGAGCACCTACAAGACCACCTGTTGCAGAAAGTGTTACATAGAAATCACCTATTGCATCAGGCACTGTTGTGTTGGCAGGAACATTGTTTTCGGAAACGATTTTTGCATAAACCTCGTTATATTTTATAACAAGTGCGCCTGCATCAATACCGTTTTCGTAACCCGAGCCGAGGATACCGCCTGTTGCAGCATGGGCAGGAGCAGCAATAGTATTGGTAATTGTTGTATTCTTATCAACGTAGCAACGCTGGATTGTGGTATACATCGCATAGCTCCAGAGGTTGCGTCTGTTTGTACCGAGGATACCACCGACACCGTATGCCATCCAGAAGTCATACTCTTCAGCTACGGGAATACAACCGTTGATTGTTGTAATTTCGGAACCTAAAACTGAACAGCCGTCGATATTGATTGAGTTGCCGACAGTAGGATCGGGAACATAGTTACCACCTGCAGTACCGACAGTTTCTACGCCCGAGCCGACAACACCGCCGACAACAATACCTTCGACATGGCTGCCTGAAACTGTACAACCGGAAACAGCGTTTGAATCCGTATTACCGTTGATTGCGCCGACAACACCGCCGACCGTAACGTTACGTTCACGCTGTTTTGAGAGATCTGCTTCAGCGATAATCGCACGGATATCGGCATTCTCAACCTTGCTGTTTGTAACCGAGCCGTATACCTTGGTAAGTGATGCACCGTCAGCATCGCCGTTATCGTCTCTTACCTTTGCACCGATATAACCGGCTATACCACCGACAAAATAATCCGTCTCACCCAATATTCTCATCGGAAGAGCTTCGGCGTCTTCAGTGCCGACAGCTTTTTTGCTACCGGATACATGAGCACCGTTGATGTTTGTGATAACGTTTGATGCACCGAGCACACCACCTGCGTTACCTCTTGTCTTGATAACGATATCGCTTACTTTAGCATTACCGATATTAAGATTTGCATAATGTACTGTGCTTGCTGTGTACTGAGTAAAGAAGCAACCGACAACACCGCCTGCGTTTGCAGGAGCAAATGTTTCGTTATTTGTAGAATTGACACCGCTGAGTGTCACACCCGAAACGTCAACATTATTAATATTGACAGTCATTGCTTCGGAAACATTGTAACCACGATATGATTCGTGAACAGCACCGACAACACCGCCTATACCTGCTGAATAACCGCTGCCGTTTTCAATCTTGGCAACGAAGTATGTAGGATTGGTGGGGTAATGATATGTCATTACCTCAACACCGTAAACCTTGATGTTGCTGATATCAAGGTTTACACACTCAGCATAAGCGAGTACTGCAGCGGCACTCTTGCCGGAGGCTGTGTCCGTATTTGTACCTGAGTATATCTTGGAGTCGCTTATTATAATGTTATTAATATATACGTCGCCATAAATATCGTCACGCTGAGAAGCGTTGAGATCGAGATCCGGATCTGCTGCATAACCTACAAGAACAGCAGCATTGGATTTACCTTTTACTGTTGCAGCTGTAATTGCGATATTACTGATACCTCTTCTTACTGTATCAGAATTTGTACCGATAACCATATCAGCACCGCTGAAATCAACAGCACCAAAAAGGCCTGCATTATCTACATTCTCAATGCTAAGGTTAGATATTGTATAGAGAGGTTTTCCGTCCGTATCAACAGGACCGGTAAACACACCTCTGAAAGGCACAGCTGAGTTACCGATAGGTGCCATAGTTATGCCGGTCATATCAATATCTGCATCAAGATAGTACGCAGCCTGGCCATAAGTTCTGCCGCTTACGTTGGGATCTGATTTATCGTGATTTTCAGAAATGAACTTGATATCAGTTGCAGACGCTATGTGATAGTAGCCATCCTCCGGATTATAGACAAGACCTGCCTCTTTAACCACGAGTTTGACAAAGGTAGTAAGACCGCTGGACTGATGGTAGACACGGATAGAATCCTTTGAGTTAATTGCAGCATCGTCCTTGGTTTTTACAACAAACTTAAGGTTTGTTCCGTCGAGCTCAATTGTCTGAATTGTAAATGCACTTTCTTCACCGTTGTCGGCTGAAACAGAGAAATCGTTTGCTGTTGTGCCTGCGAAAGCTTTAATATTCTGAGGAATTGCAACAGTGAAAGTTGCTGATACGCCTGGAGCGACTGTCTTTTCAGGGTATGAGAAAGTGCCGCCTGACGTTGCTATACCACCCCAAAGATTAATCTGAGTATTATCAATATTATAAGCAGGCTGTGACGGATAAAGAACAGCTGTGGGAGTGTTCTTTGACCAAACGATATTCTTATACTTGCCGTAGTTGTTGACAACATTGTCCATCTTGCCGAAAACAACTGTACAATGGCTGCCACTTACACCTGTTGCAGTGTAGACAATCTGTGTACAGATTGCACTGTTAAGGATATAGCCTGTATTTTCAGCAACATTGCCAAGGAATGCCGCACGGCCTGTATTTGAATCGATACCGCCGCCGATATAAATATTGGCATTTATATAACAGTTATCAACGGTTACGTTGCCACTGAGCTTACCTATAAAAATAGCAAGATCATTATAAGAGTTACCATTTGCATCATCTTCAATATATGTTGATACACTTGATGAACAACCGTAGATATACGAGTAACCATAAGCTGCAGCAGCAAAGGATGCGTTACGCATATCTTTAAGTGTAGCAATAAAGCCGTCAAATGTATCAGCATCACCGTCATCGGATGAAACGTCACCGTCATTAAGGCAGACATTAACTAACGTAGCGTTGATGAGGTTACCGAGAACAGATGTAGTAATATTATCATAAAGATCGATGGTAAGATTCTTTACATAACCCTGCTTAAGATAATCAGCATTATCAGCATTAGGGTCTGTAGAATAGTTTTCTGTATTGAGTGCTGAACCTATATCACCTGCTCTGTTACCGATAACTGCATCAAAGAGCGGACCTCCGACAGTAATTGTTTTACCATCACCGTTAAGTGTACCGGAAAAGATAGGTGCATTCCAGCTTTCTGCATCAACTGAAACTCTCTGAGCAAGTTTGAAATGTCCGTAAGGAACAAGATAGAGGAATTTTGTCTGAGCTGAAGAAGAAATAATCATCGGATTATTTATATCGTCAGGATCACCGGTTGCAGTTGTAACAA
>JAZSEX010000019.1:0-7386 GCA_045531935.1 Acutalibacteraceae bacterium
TTCTTTCCGCGCCGGTATTCTGTTTTAAACCCAAAATATGTAACGGCTTTGAATTAAATCAAAGCAAAAGAAAAAGAAAAAAGGGTTAACTCTGTCTCCGCATCTCGCTGAAAGGGACAGCTACCTTTTGTCACAGCGAGCCTAACTTTTAACGTCTGTGTTGACGTAGTCATTGTACATCAACAAGAAATTTTTGTCAATGCGGATTTTGTCGAACGGTTTTAAAATTTTTTCACAGTCAATAATATTTGGTTTGGGCTTTTGAAAAAATGTTTTTCTCTCCATATATATAACGACATCAGAACACAAAAATGTTCCTGAGTTTTGAAAAATATTGAAAAATATTTTTTGCTTCGCAACCTGCCGCCAAAAAGAAATAAATTTCTTCTGAGTGTTATTGAATTATTACATTCTTCTTTGAAGCATATTTTTGATAACCTTAATGGTTTTATGGTGAGGGTATCACCCTCGTAATTCCAACAGAGCACAGAATGTTTTTGTTGTCAAGAGAAGAAGTGTAACGACTCTTGATAATGAAAACAGGCTGTGGTAAAAAAAGAATTGCCATAAAATAAGATGATTGATACAAAATAGCAACACCGCCGAGGATTTTCTCCCCGGCGGTTAGTTTATTTATTGGGTTTTAGTTGATTGATTTCAGAATTGATGTGACAAATCTGATTATTGTTATTATCATACAGAAGACTAACTTAATCTTATCGTCTCCGTGAGCCTTGCCGCCGCAAATATCACAGCGGTCATAAACCTCTTCGCCGCAGTCATCACAAAGCTTGTCGCCGTCTTCGTCAGAGTGGTCAATCATAGAACCCTCGTCTGCTACTGTATCTGTTGCACCGCAGCCGTGGATACAGTAGGCTGTCTTTGTTCCGTCAGCAGTGCAGGTTGCATCGCTGTTTGAGACGTAATCAAGGAAGATGTGCTCAAGAGCAGGAATTTCCTTTTCATCAGTTGTCTGACAACCGTTGTCGCAGTAAGCTACTTCCTTACCTGCAACACCGCACTTAGGAGCTTCTGTTTCTTCGTACTTTGTGAAGGAGTGCTCGAGAGCTGTGCCTTCTACTTCTCTTTCGTCGGTTTCACCGCAGAACCAGCAGGTGCTTGTTTCTTTTGCATTAACTTCACACTTTGCAGGTGATGTTATCTCATAATCCTTGAAATTATGAGTACCTCTGAGGCAGTTTTCCCATGATTCAAGTAAAGAATCGAGCATTTCGTTGAGCTTTGCAATATTTTCAGCATTTTCAGCCACAGTGCCTTCAAGAGAATTTGCAAAATCATTTATTTCATCCACTGTTGCCATTGCTTCATCAGTTGCTTTTTGGTTATTTATGAAATCCTCATACTCATCAAGCAAGCCTTCGGCTTCAAGCTTTTCTGCCCACTTCTTATTAACATCATCAGCAATTGCATCGACATCAACCTCAACAAGGGTGCCGTCTTCGATTCCCTTGTCAAGCTCTTCTTCGTAATCCTCAAGAGCCTTTTCAAGCTCTGCAACATCTGCTGCGCTTGTATTTTCGTCAGCCTTCATTTCTTCGAGCTGCTTCTTGATTTCTTCAAGCTCTGCCTTGCCTTCGTCGGTTACGTTTTCTGAAGCAAGCTTTTCTTCGATATCATCAATTGCTTCGTCGATTTCGGTGTAATCAGCCTTTACATATTCGCCGCTTGCGATTTTTTCTTCTGCATCAGCAACGATTTTCTCAAGCTCTGCGGTTACCGCATTAATAGCAGGCTGATCCTCTTCAACAAGGTCACCACGGACAAAGCCAAATTCGTCGAAAATATTACCGTTATTCTTCAGAATATCTCTATAGCTCTTATAGATTTCGTCCTTTGCTTCCTGTGTGAGAGTATTATTATCTATGTATTCCATAACCTTCATAGAAGCATCGTTTAAGGCTGTGTCATCTGCTTTCTTAGTGGGCTCTGTGTATGAGTGGCCGCAAAGAGTACAGGTATAGGTGTAATAGCCGGCTGTTTCAAAGGTAGGTCTTGTGAGCACTCCCTCGCCCCAAGCGTGAGGACATTCATAATTACAGTTATCACAAACACCACCGGTGTAGCTGCTGTGAGGACAAGTATAACCGCAATCACACTTACCGTCGGTGTAGCTGTGCTCTGCTTCTTTGCTTGTCTCGCTGCAGCCGTCAACAGTACATCCCTTCCAGTGCTTCTCGGCATCATATTTCCACTCGCCGCTGAAATCGCAGGTGTGGAGAATGTTATAGTAGCCATTGGTTTCGTTATAATAAACGGTTTCGCCGCCAAAAACAGGATAGCTGTCTGTGCCGATTAACTGACCCCATACGAGGTCGCCATCGCTTGTTGAGCCGTTGAGCAGATATGCAATCTCACCGGAAGCGAAAACGTCAGCACTTACGCCTGCTTTACAATTTGTAGCTGTACCTGCCTGAGAGCTTGCCAAGGCAGAATAATCCGTATAGCAGTTTTCCAATTTACCGGCAGAAAAGTCACCGCTGATGCCGCCAAAACGTCTGTTGTAACCGGCAAGGCTCATGTTGCAGGTATAACAGTTTTTAACGGTGCCGTAGTTCATACCCACGATGCCGCCGACAACTCTGGAGGATGCTTTCACAGTGGAGTTGCTGACATAGCAATCGCTGATGGTGCTGTCTGCCAACAGCTGACCTGCGATACCGCCTGCACGGTGGTCATACGTATTATCGTCAAAGCTAAGATTCTCAACACCCAGATTACGGACTGCACCGCCGTATTGCACCGTGCCGAAAATACCTGCAGCCATTGCAGAAGCGGGTGTTGCAAAGGTGACATTGCGAATCACATGACCGTTGCCGTCAAAGCTTCCGGTATAGCCGTTTGTGACACCTTCACCCATGGCCGTCACACCAATCGGAGTCCAGGTATATTCTGCAAGGTCAATGTCAGCCATCAATGTCGCATTTGCATTCACATTCCCTTTGTTTACAAAGTCAGCAAAAACCATCAACTGCTCAGCTGTGCTGATATAGAAATGACCGTTTTCATCCTGACCGCAAAGAGTACAAATACCATTTTCATAATTGTGATGCGTTGAAAAATCCTCAACGAGCCTACATACCGAGCAATACTTTGGAACAAAACAAGTCGCCTCGACCCAACTGTGTGCAGTATCACTGTTGCGTGCTTCTCCGCAGTTGTTGCAACTCACATCACAGTCACCGGAATAGCTGTGACCGCTCTTACAAATAACCGTTCCGTAATTTTTAATTGTTCCGTTATTGATGATGCTTCCTTCAATAGTAAGAGTCAAACCTGCCGGAACGATCAGGGTTTCACCTTCGTTAATTGTCAGCGTTTTGCCGGCGGGAAGTGTCCAATCATGAGGCAGGGTGTAGAGATCACCGCAAAGCACACCGTTTGCACCGTTAAAATACAAACCGTTTGTTTCGTTTACTTTATCGCCGGTGCTTGATGAAAGAACAATACCACCGTTCACGGTCATAGAATCCACACTGATGCTGGAAGCCGTCACAATGCCTCCGTGTACGGTGAGATATCCTCCCCATCCGCTATCTCCTCTTCCGATAGCGGCTCCGGAACCTTTGGAATCTGCCGAAATCATACCACCGTAAATATTGATTGTACCTGCCTCATCATAATCTTTGCCTCCAATTGCAGCAGACATATTGCCCACCGGCGAGGTTGCCGTCATCTTACCCATAACAGACGGGTCGTTTGACTGGGCATAAATATTGAGCGTACTTCCACCCGGAACTGTCGCCCTTATCTTTACCTCCAGGTGTGCTCCGTCGGCCAGAATCAGATTTACCGTTCCGCTTGTAAACATACCATAAATACTTTGATTGCCATTTACAATGTACCAACCATCCGTCAAAGTGTCACTATCCACAAAGGTTTTCGGTGCACTCTCTGTCAACTCCACAGAGTACTCCACCGTCTGCGTCTTTTCGTTCCAGACCGGTTTCAGATAAGGCGTTCCGCTTAAACCGCAGTTCGGACAAACACCGGATTCCATTTCCGAATGGGTACATTTATAGTTACAAACAGTACAGGTCGTACCGGAAAAGCTGTGTTTTTCTGTTTTGATAATCGCTTTACAGCAAGTGTGATACTGATCATGCTTTTTATCATCAGTACCATTTAATTGATACGCCGTACCGACAGAGGTATGATTCGACGCATCCTTACTGCCGCTGGTAAGTCCACAGTAAATACAGGTTGCCGGTGTGGTACAGGTAGCAACAGTAAAACTATGGTCTGCAATGGCATAGTCTGTTTTCTCACCGCTTGTTACCTTGCCGCAAATCAGACATTCGCTATAAGCAGAACGACCGGGATACTGACATGTTGCTTTTACTTCCCTGTGATCCGCACTGACACAGGTATGGGAGTCAGAAACAGATGAAAGAGCTGTACACCAGTTATGAATATCGCCATAGCCGCCTGTTCCATCCATTACTGCACCGTTTTTGTCCGTTGCACTCCCTGCAAGGTAATAGCAATTGTTGCATACAACGAGTTCCATTGCATTTGTATAGGTACGCCAATATCCGACTACAGCACCAACGTAATTATCTGCGTTTACAGCCTTAACTGTTGCAAAGCTGACACAGTCAGCAACAGTACACACACTATCTACTCCAAACATTGCCTGACCAAAGCCACCGGTAATACCACCCACGTAAGGCTCGCTTGCATGCGTTGCATAGACAGAAACCGAACTGTCAACCTTACATTTGGATACGGTAACGTAGTCACCGCTCAATCTTCCGACAATACCGGCAACATTCTGGTTGCCTTTTATGTAAGAGTCAGACAAAATCACATTTTTGATTGTAGCGGTACCTTCTGCCGGTACATTTGTATTGTAACCCGCCACACCAAACAAACCGACATCGTCACCGGAATCGTTGATATAAATTCCACTGATTGTATAGCCGTTACCGTCAAAGGTTCCGAGATACGGTTTGTCGGGATTACCGATAGGTGTCCAGGAATATGCCGCACCGGATGCAGACACGGTTTCATTGACAACAATATCCTGCAGCAGAACGGCATTGCGGACATTTTTACTGCCATTGACAAGGGCTGCAAAACCGTAGAGCTCCGCTGCTGTACGAATACCGTAGTAACCGTTGTAACTACTCCAATTGTCCGCTGTCAGACCAAATTTTGCATAGTTGCCTGACGAAATTTTCTGCGGAGTTACAGGCACACCGTCATAAGGTGTCGGGGTGCTTGCCGCACTTGCCGGCATAACCGCCATGGGAATCATTGTCACAACCATTAAGATTGCGAGCATGATTGATAAAAGTTTTTTCATTGTTTTTCTCCTTTCGGGAAAGAGTTTTGGGTGTGTATCTGAAGTTCATCGAAAACACTTTGCACCGCCTCTTTTGCAACGGTTGCAAAATCAATTTTTTCGATAAAGTTGATTGCCTCGGTGATTTTTTCATCTTCCGCCTTATAAATACGCAGAAGCATTGTTACGAGTCGTTTTGCTTTGGCTTCAATAGTAAAATATATACCGCAGGGAACGGTCATATATGCTCTCATAATGCCCATTGAAGCAATTTCAGTTTCGTAGAAGTCATTCCACGTAAATTTTTTAAAGGTTTCACTGAAGGAATCATACATCATATCGGTTCTTCGTTTAAGAACCTCTTCACTTGTTTTCGGCATTGAATAGCCTGAAAGGTAAAGGTTACGCATATCCTCACTCATTTCCGCCATATATAGCTGTAAAACCTCATTGGCAATGAAGATAAGCACTTTATCGTCGGTGAGCTTTTTTGAGACTGCATCTGATGCCGAGGTTACTCCGTCGAGGAATTTTGTGACAAGCAATCCTAAAATTTCCTCTTTGCTGTTCATTACATAAAGTATCTTTGACTTAGGAACACCGGACAGCTTTGCAATGTCGGTTATTTTTGTTCGCTCATAGCCTTTCTGAATGAACAAAGCTGTTGCGGCTGTGAGGATTTTTCTGTGTAATGCTTTGGTTTCTGCTTCGCTTCTAAAGTTCGACAAATCATCGCTCCTTTCAAAAGGGTTTAACATAAAGTAAACCCGGGTACAGTTTAATTTTATTATATTTATCAGAGGGTGCTTTGTCAATAAAATATGAAAAAAAAGAACAATATTTTTAATAAGCATCAACCGCAAGGATTTCACTTTCCGATTGAAATTAAGATTAAAAAAACACATTTTATTATTATGGTTAGAGATAGCTTTGAGGGGTGAAGTCGGATTTAATGACAAGGATGCTCATAGAAAATAAAAACGGTGACGGACACGACTTCAGAATAATATTAATACAGTATATCTGTTTCGCACGGGCAAAATTTCTTGCTTAAAAAATCCTCTCCGATAAAGGAAAAAATTCATACCATATAATCCAAGAGTTGTTGCAACTAACCACAATATGTTGTATGATTTTTTTGAATTTTGCTCTGTATTCGATGGAAATTTTTAAAATGACCAAATGTATTATCCAAGAAAATTAACGAATAAAAGGCATTTTTAACATTAAAAGCAAAGCACGACCTACATTTACCGTAAGTCGTGCTTTTGCATATCAAGCTCAAAATGTCAATTTAGTTTTAACTGTATATCAGCTCATTACAAACAATCTCTCTTGCTCGTTGTTGAATATCGCCCATCCTCTGCACCCACTCAAGTTGGTCTTGTTCTTTAAGTTGCTCTGTAACGCCTTCTGCCTCTTTCATCTGATCAATCAAAAGTTCGTACATTTCATTTGCCTGACGGTCAATATCTGCAAGATACGGCCAAGTGTGCATTTAGTTACCATCAGCATAAATATACCTCGTTTGTTGTGTTCAAGGTAGTTTTTGTGCATCATACCCCATTTTCCGAGAGTAATGTTAGCTTGTTCGGGCGGCAGGATAATGTTAGGAATTTTAAAATCCCCAACCTGTCGATAAGTTATCTTTGTTTTGTTTGCCATAGTTCTGCCTCCTTATTTTTCATACGCATCAATTAGTTTTAAAAGCAGTTCGTCAACATCCTCGGTGGGGAAATCTTCCGCTAAGAGCATATTGCGAAACTCATTCATTCCGTTGATAAGTAAATTGCATTCAAAGCTGTCAAGTTTAAGTTTAATTTTAATTTTCTTGCTGAACATAAAATTTTACCTCCTTGTATTTTGTGATTACATTGTACAAGGAGGCTCGACTTTTGTCGAATGTGTGAGATTATTATTTTACTTCCTTTGACAACATAAGCTTTTTATGCTACCATAGTAGCGGTGATTTTATGATTTCTTTCAAATGGAATGATATGAATTTTAATCTTGTGCAGTACGGCAGAGGCGTATTCAGAAATGATATGCCCGGTCACAGCCACTCAAAAAACAGTTATGAG
>JAZSEX010000061.1:0-12136 GCA_045531935.1 Acutalibacteraceae bacterium
ATGTCGGCTCATCACATCCTGGGGCTGAATTCGGTCCCAAGGGTTCGGCTGTTCGCCGATTAAAGTGGTACGCGAGCTGGGTTCAGAACGTCGTGAGACAGTTCGGTCCCTATCTGTCGTGGGCGCAGGATATTTGAGGAGCGCTGTCCTTAGTACGAGAGGACCGGGATGGACGCACCGCTGGTGCACCAGTTGTCACGCCAGTGGCACAGCTGGGCAGCTATGTGCGGTTTGGATAAACGCTGAAAGCATCTAAGCGTGAAGCCATCTCCAAGATTAGATATCCCATAGCATAAGCTAGTAAGACCCCTCATGGACTATGAGGTTGATAGGCTGCATGTGTAAGCGTAGTGATACGTTCAGCTAGGCAGTACTAATAGGTCGAGGGCTTGAACCATTTTTCTCACTTTGGTATTCAGGTTTTTCTAACCACTCCACATTACCAGCTTTGTTCGGTTTTTAGGGTACAATCCCAATGAGCTGTATCAATTGATACAGCTCTTCTTTTTTGTAAAATCACTTGCAAAACTTATGTTTATATGATACAATAACTTGAATTTAATATTAAACGCTATGAAAAAGACCAAGTAAGCACTGTACTATAATACAGACAGAGAGTCCGTGTCACAGGCTGGAAGCACGGACGGTATTGACAGATTTGCCGAATTTCACTTTGGAGCGGTGCAGCTGAAGGAACAACTCTGTGTAGGCTGTGACGGATTGCCTCCGTTAAATGGCAGTAAAGTGTCCGTTTAACAAACGGAAATACGGGTGGTACCGCGGAAGTATAATCAGCTTTCGTCCCTGTTTTAGGGGCGAAGGCTTTTATTTTTATATATTAACCGAAAGGATGATAGATTTTGAAAGAACAGTTAAATGCAATTGCTCTTGAGGCTAAGGCTGCTGTTGAGGCTGCATCCTCCAATGCAGACCTTGAAGCTCTGCGTGTTAAGTACCTCGGTAAAAAAGGCGAGGTAACAGCAATTCTCAAGCAGATGGGTAAGCTCTCTGCAGAGGAAAGACCTGTTGTCGGTCAGCTTGCTAACGAAGTAAGACAGGCTATCGAGGCTCAGCTTGAAGAAAAGGTAAGCCAGATTAAGGCTGCTGAGCTTCAGGCAAGACTTGTCAGCGAAACACTTGACGTAACAATGCCAGGTGAGAAGGTATCTCTCGGTCACAAGCATCCTCTCTCAATAGTTCTTGACGAAGTTAAGGAAATTTTCCTCGGTATGGGCTTTGAGGTTGCAACAGGTCCCGAGGTTGAGTGGGATTATTACAACTTCGAAGCACTTAATATTCCCAAGGAGCATCCTGCACGTGATACTCAGGATACTTTCTATATCACAGAGAATATGCTTCTCCGTACTCAGACTTCTCCCGTTCAGATTCGTGTTATGGAGAATACAAAGCCTCCTATCCGTATTATTGCACCCGGCAGTGTTTACCGTTCAGATGCCGTTGACTCAACTCATTCTCCCTTCTTCCATCAGATTGAGGGCCTTGTAGTTGACAAGGGCATCACAATGGCTGACCTTAAAGGTTGCCTCTTTGATTTTGCTAAGAGACTTTACGGCGAGAATACAAAAATCCGTCTTCGTCCTCACCACTTCCCGTTTACAGAGCCTTCATGTGAAATCGACGTTACCTGCTTCCGTTGCGGCGGTAAGGGTTGTCCTTTCTGTAAGGGTGAAGGCTTTGTTGAAATCCTCGGTGGCGGTATGGTTCATCCGCAGGTTCTTAAGAATGGCGGTATTGACCCTGAGGTTTACAGCGGCTTTGCATTCGGTGTCGGCCTTGAGCGTCTGACACTCTTCCGCTTCAATATTGACGATATGCGTCTGCTGTTTGAAAACGATATGCGTTTTTTGGGACAATTCTAAGGGAGGAGAATAAAAATGGTTTTATCTAAAAGATGGCTTCAGGATTATCTGAAGCTCGATGTTTCCGATAAAGATTTTGCTGCTGCGCTCACACTCTCCGGCTCTAAAGTTGAGGGCTACGAGACAGAGGGCGATGAGCTTTCCAATATTGTTGTAGGCAGAATTGAATCGCTCGAAAAGCACCCTGATTCCGATCATCTCTGGATTTGTCAGGTAAATGTCGGTGCTGAAGCAAACCTTCAGATTGTTACAGGTGCACAGAATCTTAAAGAGGGCGACTATGTGCCTGCTGCACTTGACAACTCTGTTGTCGCAGGCGGCAAAAAGATTAAGAAGGGCAAGCTCCGCGGTGTTGAGAGTGCAGGTATGCTCTGCTCTCTTGGTGAGCTCGGTCTTACAGCTCACGATTTCCCGTACGCTATTGAGGACGGCATTTTTGTCCTCGGTGATGATTGCGACCTTACACTTGGCAAGGATATCTGTGAGGCTATCGGTCTCAACGATGTCGTAACTGAGTTTGAAATTACTTCTAACCGTCCCGACTGTCTTAGCGTGCTCGGTCTTGCTCGTGAGGCTGCAGTTACCTACGGTATGGATTTTGAAGAGCCCGTACCTGTTGTTGAGCCCGGTGAAGGCGATGTAAACGACCTTCTCAAGGTTTCAATAGAAGCTCCCGAGCTTTGCTACCGCTATGTCGGCGGCATTGTCAAAAACGTTAAAATCGAGCCGTCACCCCGTTGGATGCGTGAGAGACTCCGTGCAAGCGGTGTCCGCCCGATTAACAATATTGTCGACATTACAAACTTCGTAATGCTCGAGTACGGCCAGCCTATGCACGCGTTCGACCTTCGTTACCTCGACGGTAATCAGGTTATCGTACGTAACGCAAAGGATGGCGAGAAGATTACAACACTTGACGGTATCGAGCGTGAGCTCAAGTCCGATATGCTTGTTATTGCCGATGCTAATAAGCCCGTTGCTGTTGCAGGTGTTATGGGCGGCGAGTACAGCGGTATTATGGACGATACAAACACTATCGTCTTTGAGTCTGCTTGCTTCAACGGTCCGAGCGTCAGAATGACTGCAAAGGCTCTCGGTATGCGTACTGAGGCTTCATCACGTTTCGATAAGCAGCTTGACCCCAAGGGTTGCCGTAAGATTCTTGACAGAGCACTTCAGCTTGTACAGCAGCTTGGTGCAGGTGAGGTTGTAAACGGTGTAGTCGATTGTGACTGCTCCGATAAGTCAGACTTCACTCTCGCTTTCGAGCCTGATTGGGTTAACGGTTTTATCGGTATTGATGTCAGTGCGGATGAGCAGAAGAAGATTCTTGAGCGTCTCGGCTGTAAGGTTGAAGACGGTGTAATTACCGTACCCTCATTCCGTAACGACCTTCGCCATAAGGCTGATATTTCAGAGGAAATTGCACGCTTCTACGGCTACGACAATATTCCTGACAGACAGCTTGCAGGTGTCGCTACAGCTCAGTACACACCCGAGCAGAAGTTTGAACGTCTTATGAATGAAACAATGCTTGCTTGCGGTCTTTCCGAGCTCTGCACGTTCTCATTCATCAGCCCCAAGAGCTATGATAAAATCTGTCTTCCTGCAGACAGTGAGAAGCGTAACTGCGTTGTTATCACCAATCCTCTCGGTGAAGATACGAGCGTAATGCGTACAACGCTTCTTCCCTCAATGCTCGAAACCCTTTCACGTAACTACAACAACCGTAACGCAAAGGCTTACCTTTACGAAATCGGTAAAGAATATATCTATAACGGTACAGATAAGCTTCCCGATGAGCCTCAGGTTCTCTGTATGGGTATGTACGGTGCAGACTGTAACTTCTTCACAATCAAGGGTGTAGTTGAAGAGCTTCTTGAGAAGATGGGAATTGCAGACTACGATGTAGAGGCTGTAAATGACAATCCCTCTTACCATCCCGGCAGAACTGCTGTTATCAGCAAAGACGGTGTTAAGATCGGTGTTGTCGGTGAGGTTCATCCTCAGGTTCTCGGCAACTACTCAATCGGTGTAAAGGCTTATGCTGCTGAAATCAGCTTCGGTGCTTGCTTCGATATGAGCAACCTCAAGCGTACTTATAAGCAGCTTCCCAAGTTCCCTGCACTCACACGTGACCTTGCCTGCGTATGTGAGAAGGCTATGCCTGTTCTTAAGCTTGAGCGTGCAATCTCCGGTGCAGTAGGCAACACACTCGAAACAATCGAGCTGTTTGACGTTTACGAGGGCTCACAGATTCCCGAAGGTATGAAGAGCGTTGCTTTCAGCCTTAAGCTCCGTGCGGCAGACCGCACAATGACAGATGAAGAGGCTGATGCAGCTATGAAGCGTGCTGTCAAGGCTCTTGACAAGCTCGGCGTTTCACTCAGAGCATAATTTGACTTGATTTTAACGGAGGCTTTTGTTATGAAAGAAAAAGTTAAGGTAGCTGTTATCGGTTGCGGTACAATTGCCAATTCTGCACACATTCCTGCTTATATGGCTTCCGATATTGCCGAAATAAAGTATTTCTGCGATATCATTCCGGAAAGAGCTGATGCAGCAGTAGAAAAGTACGGTTGCGGTAAAGCTGTTTACGATTATCACGAGATTCTTGACGATGCAGAGCTTGATGCTGTTTCCGTCTGCACTCACAATGATATGCATTCGGTTATTTCTATCGACTTTATGCGTCACGGCAAAGACGTGCTTTGTGAGAAGCCTGCCGCAAGAATTCTTTCCGAAGCACTTGAGATGGAGAAGGTTTCCTACGAAACAGGCAGAATTCTTTCAATAGGTGTTTGTAACCGCTATGCAAATTCGGTCAATCATATCAGAAAGCTGATTGCTGACGGTGAGCTTGGTGATGTTTACCACGTTTACGCAAGCTTCCGTGCACACCGTTCAATTCCCGGTCTCGGCGGTGATTTTACAACAAAAGCCTGCTCCGGCGGCGGTGCACTTATCGACTGGGGTGTACATTATATCGATCTTATCCTCTACTGTCTTGGTGACCCGAAAGTCCTTACTGCAAGCGGTGAAGCTTTTTGCAAGCTTGGTAAGGATATGAAAAACTACGTTTACGAAAGTATGTGGGCAGAGGATACAAAGAATACCGAAACAGGTACTTATGATGTTGACGATTCTGTTGTAGGTCTTGTCCGTACTGACGGTGCTGTAGTCAGCTTCAACGGTGCGTGGGCACAGAATATAGGCGAGAGAGAAACCTTTATCGACTTTATGGGCGATAAGGGCGGTGTCAGACTTGATTACTGCGGCAACTTCCGTTTCTGGACAACCAAAAATGGTATGCTCACCGAAATAATACCCGCTTATAAGACAAACGATATGCACCGTTCAGAGGTGCTTGATTTTGTCGAGTGCGTTGCAAAGGGTGAGAGAAACCGTAACGATATCAAGTATGCTGTAGGTACATCAAAAATCCTTCAGGCTATTTACGATTCATCTGAAGCACACGCTGAAATCAAAATCGATTAATGCTTTAATAAATAAAAGGGTTGTATTTTATTTCAAAATAGTATATAATAAACTGTACTACTCAATTCGGAGGTGTCATAAATGACAGATAAGACCATAAAATTCGATTTCGTCGACGACCACGATGCGGAAATGCGCCGCACATTACAGGCCGTATATGACGCCCTTAAGGAAAAGGGTTACAACCCTGTCAGCCAGATTGTCGGCTATATCCTTTCCGAAGACCCGACATATATCACGACCCATAAGAATGCCCGCAGTATGCTCAGCAGGGTCGACAGATATGATTTGCTTCAGTCTCTTGTTCAGAACTACATCACTAAATAAGGAGGGGAAACGGCTATGGCAGAAAAGAAAAAAGCAAAGTTCCTCAGCTACAAAGGTAAGCCCCTTGTACGTTGCGGCAATACAATCTACTACGGTAATATGAGTGACCCGTACGTAGTTCTTCTCCAGATAGTAAGCTCCAAGAAGGTTAATGACCTTGACGTTGCGGATAAGGTTACGGTACAGCTTCTTACTACTGACCCTGATGCACGTCCCAAGGACAGAATCATCAAAAAGAGCGAGAAAAAAGGCCTCTATCAGGCTATGGATATCGGCTCTATCTGGCTTGAGCTTGCCCTTAAGGACAACAAGTAACAAATAAAAATTCGCCTCACTGCATACAAATGCGGTGAGGTGTTTTTTATGGTTGTAAAGTTGAAATACGGTTTTTTATATCTTACACTGTGTGCGGTTGTTGCTGTTACAGGTGTTGCAAAGCTCGGAGCAGCTGCAGTAAAAACTTCAGCAGAGCCTGAAAATATTGCACTTCCGGTTGTGATGTATCATCAGATTACAAAAAATCCCGCACGTGCAGGTAAATATTGCGTAACGCTCTCAGAGCTTGAAGATGACCTTATCTATCTGAAAGAGAAAGGATATAACACCATAACCGTCGGTCAGCTTATTGACTGTGTTTACGATTCTCAGCCTCTGCCGGAAAAACCGATAATTATCACGTTTGATGACGGATATGAAACGGTTTACAGCTATCTTCTGCCGCTTCTTGAAAAATATGATATGTGTGCCGTTGCTTCCGTTGTGGGTGCCTATGCCGACCTTTTCACTCAGCTCGATGACCATACGCTCAGCTATTCTTATATGAACTGGCAGGAGATAAGCGAGCTTGCCGGCGGTGACAGAATTGAAATCCAGAACCACAGCTATGATTTGCATAAGCTCAATAATTCAGGCCGCAACGGAGCCAAAAAGGTGAGCGGCGAGAGTGTTCACGAATACTCTGCGTTTCTTAACTATGACCTCGGCAAAATGCAGACCCTGACAGAAGAAAAAACAGGGTATAGACCGCGCGCATTCACTTATCCTTACGGCTGTTATTCAAAGGAATCTAAAGATATTCTCAGAAGTATGGGCTTTGAGGCGGCTCTTGTCTGCGAAGAACGGATTAACTATATTAATATGGAAAATACAGACTGGATGTACCGTATCGGCAGATTTAACAGACCTCATGGAATAAGCTCTGCAGAGTTTTTCGCAAAGATGAATATCGAATAAAATAAGACCGTTACAGATTTAACTGTAACGGTCTCCGTTTTTTTATTCTCTTGAATTTATTCTTCGTCAAGAAGCTTTTCAAGTGCGGCAAGCTTTACCGAAACGCAAAGTATTACCATTGCCTCGCGCAGCTCGTCGAGAGAGGGAAAAGAAGGAGCAATACGGATGTTTGTGTCCTTGGGGTCTTTGCCGTAGGGATAGGTTGCACCTGCGTTTGTAAGTACAACACCTGCACGGCGGCAAAGCTCAACAACACGCTTTGCACAGCCTTCCATAACGTCAAGGCTTACAAAGTAACCGCCCTTCGGATTTGTCCATGTTGCGATACCGCATTCGCCGAGATCTCTTTCGAGAGTCTGCAGTACTATGTCGAACTTCGGCTTGAGTATAACTGCGTGACGCTTCATATATTCACGAAGTCCGTTTGCATCTCTGAGTACTCGTGCGTGACGGAGCTGATTTATCTTATCGTGACCGATAATCTGGTTGTTCATACGTTCTTTAATCATACGTACGTTGTTTTCGCTTGCTGAAACAACTGCAACACCTGCACCGGGGAAGCTTACCTTTGATGTGGAAGCAACTTCTATAATCATATCTTCAGTGCCTCTTTTTGCAGCTTCGGGGAAAATGTTGAGCAGTGTGTCACCGTCTTCGTAAATATCGTGTACGAAGTAAGCGTTATCCCAGATGATTCTGAAATCCTCAGCAGCGGGCTTGAGTGCCGCAATACGCTTGACAGTCTCGTCAGAGAATGTGTAACCCTGAGGGTTGGAGTACTTAGGTACGCAGAACATACCCTTGACAGAGGGGTCCATAACAAGCTCTTCAAGTACGTCCATATCGGGGCCCGTTTCAAGCATAGGTACGTTTACCATTTCAATACCGAAATATTCAAGTATTGAGAAGTGTCTGTCGTAACCGGGTACGGGGCAGACAAACTTGATCTTGCCCTGAAGCAGCCAGGGTGTTGCACCGTTGCCTGTACCGTGAGTCA
Organism: Acutalibacteraceae bacterium; assembly: GCA_045531935.1. Lineage (GTDB taxonomy): Bacteria > Bacillota > Clostridia > Oscillospirales > Acutalibacteraceae > UBA8612. Next base: position 7,936 of record JAZSEX010000061.1, read on the forward strand.
TACACTGTGAGATATAGTCAAACATAATGTTAAGGCTTGAGTTACCGCAGACAATGATATTGTCATTCTGTACACCGAGTGCCTGAGCGAATATTGTCTTACACTCTTCGAGACCCGTAAGGTTACCATAGTTACGGCAGTCTGTGCCGTCTTCCGCACTGTAGCCGTTGAGAGCGTTGACGCTGTCAAAAATATCCATCGACATATCAAGCTGTGTGGGGCTGGGCTTACCTCTTGCCATGTTGAGGTCGAGACCCTTGGCCTTGAATTCTTCATATATCTGCTTTGTTTCTTCAAATTTTGCACGAAGCTGTTCAGAAGAAAGTTTGCTGTATAAAACCATTTCATCACCTATATATTATTATATATTTATATCAATTTTACATATCGGTTAACTATTCTACTATATTACTCCCGTTTTTGCAAGTTTATTTTTGTTTTCCTTCACTTTTGTTGCAAGTTTGGGGCTTTTGTGCTATTTTTATGGTAGCTGTCCGATAAATTTATGCAAGAGGGACAAACAAACTATTCATTTTTGGGGGTGCAAAAGTTTGAAACATAGGTTGAAGACACAAGAGAGCCTACGTCTGGCTGTCGCCAAATGGCTGCTCATCCACAACAAACACTATATCTGCTGCGAAGGCAACGAGCTTGGTGACGGGTTTATCGGCAACTTTACGCTTCCCGAGCTTAAGGAAGAGCTGATTGAAACTTTGGTCGGTGATGACGGAGAAATCACGCTTGTTTTTCAAAGCAGAATATATCTCTCTGCACGTGAAAGCGTAAACGGCAAGGCTGTCTCATTTATTATTGTACGCTACGTGCGTGTGCTTTATGACGATTTCGGTAATATCTACCGCTATATTACTTTAGGGTATAATTTCTGATAAGAAATTCCTTTGTGTGCTTTTAACGGAGTTTGTGCTGTATTTAATGAATATAACCAAAATATATCGAGGGTTGTATAGGGAATTTATAGCAAAAATGTATTTACTTTTACTTTTTATATATGTTATAATACCAATTGGTGTGTAGCGTAATTTTGCGTTGCACATATAATACACGATTATTTTTATATGGAGGTAAAATAGAATGGCTTACAAGTACGTATACCTTTTCTCCGAAGGCGACGCAACAATGCGTAACACTCTCGGCGGTAAAGGTGCAAACCTTGCAGAAATGACAAAAATCGGTCTTCCTGTTCCCCAGGGCTTCACAATCTCAACAGAAGCTTGTACAAAGTACTATGAGGACGGCAAGAAGATCAACGATGAAATCCAGGCTCAGATCATGGAGTACATCGTAAAGATGGAAGGCGTTACAGGCAAGAAGTTCGGCGATAAGGAGAACCCCCTTCTCGTTTCCGTTCGTTCAGGTGCTCGCGCATCCATGCCCGGTATGATGGACACAATCCTCAACCTCGGTCTTAACGAAGAGGTTGTTGAGGCTATCTCAGCAAAATCAGGCAATCCCCGTTGGGCTTGGGACTGCTACAGAAGATTTATCCAGATGTATTCCGACGTTGTTATGGAAGTCGGTAAGAAATACTTTGAAGAGCTTATCGACGAGATGAAGGAAGCAAAGGGCGTTACACAGGACGTTGAGCTTACAGCTGACGATCTCAAGACACTCGCAGGCCAGTTCAAGGCTGAGTACAAGAACAAGATCGGTAAGGATTTCCCCTCCGATCCCAAAGAGCAGCTTATGGGTGCTGTTGAGGCTGTTTTCCGTTCATGGGACAACCCCCGTGCAAACGTTTACCGCCGCGACAACGATATTCCCTACTCATGGGGTACAGCAGTTAACGTTCAGATGATGGCTTTCGGTAACATGGGCGACAACTGCGGTACAGGTGTTGCTTTCACTCGTGACCCCGCTACAGGCGAAAAGGGTCTTATGGGTGAGTTCCTCACAAACGCACAGGGTGAGGACGTTGTTGCTGGTGTCCGTACTCCCATGCCCATCGCAGAGATGGCTGAGAAGTTCCCCGCAGCATTCGAGGAGTTCAACAAGGTTTGCGCAATCCTCGAAGACCACTACAGAGATATGCAGGATATGGAGTTCACAGTTGAAGACGGTAAGCTCTATATGCTTCAGACAAGAAATGGTAAGAGAACTGCAAAGGCTGCTCTCAAGATCGCTTGTGACCTTGTTGACGAGGGCATGATCGACGAGAAGAAGGCTGTTGCAATGATCGATCCCAGAAACCTTGATACACTTCTTCATCCCCAGTTCGATACAAAGGCTCTTAAGGCTGCAACACCCGCAGGTAAGGGTCTCGGTGCATCTCCCGGTGCTGCTTGCGGTAAGGTTGTTTTCACAGCTGAGGACGCAGTTGCATGGAACGAGAGAGGCGAGAAGGTTGTTCTCGTTCGTCTTGAGACATCACCCGAAGACATCACAGGTATGAAGGCTGCTCAGGGTATCCTTACAGTCCGTGGCGGTATGACATCTCACGCAGCTGTTGTTGCTCGTGGTATGGGTACATGCTGCGTATCCGGTTGCGGCGATATCGCAATGGATGAGGAGAACAAGAAGTTCACACTTGCAGGCAAGACCTACAACGAGGGCGACTTCATCTCCATCGACGGTTCAACAGGTAACATCTACGACGGCATCATCCCCACAGTTGATGCTGAAATCGCAGGCGAGTTCGGCCGCATCATGGCATGGGCTGACAAGTACAGAACTCTTAAGGTTCGTACAAACGCTGATACACCCGCAGACGCAAAGAAGGCTCGCGAGCTCGGTGCAGAAGGTATCGGTCTCTGCCGTACAGAGCACATGTTCTTCGAGGCAGACAGAATCGCAGCATTCCGTGAGATGATCTGTGCAGATACAGTTGCTGAGCGTGAAGCAGCTCTTGAGAAGATTCTTCCCTATCAGCAGGCTGACTTTGAGGCTCTCTACGAGGCACTCGAGGGTTATCCCGTAACAATCCGTTTCCTTGATCCGCCCCTCCACGAGTTTGTTCCCACAGAGGAAGCAGACATCGCAGCTCTTGCAGCAGCACAGGGCAAGTCCGTTGAGGATATCAAGGCTCTCATCGCTTCTCTCCATGAGTTCAACCCCATGATGGGTCACCGTGGCTGCCGTCTTGCTGTAACATACCCCGAAATCGCAGCAATGCAGACAAAGGCTGTTATCCGTGCAGCTATCAACGTTAAAAAGGCACATGCTGACTGGAACCTCGTTCCCGAAATCATGATTCCCCTTGTTGGCGAAGTTAAGGAGCTTAAGCTCGTTAAGGATGTTGTTGTTAAGACAGCTGACGCTGAGATCGCAGCAGCAGGCGTAGAGCTCAAGTACGAAGTTGGTACAATGATTGAGATTCCCAGAGCTTGTATCACAGCTGACGAGATCGCTAAGGAAGCTGAGTTCTTCTGCTTCGGTACAAACGATCTTACTCAGATGACATTCGGCTTCAGCCGTGACGACGCAGGTAAGTTCCTCAATGCTTACTACGATACAAAGATCTTCGAGTTCGATCCCTTCGCAAAGCTTGACCAGACAGGTGTTGGCGCTCTTATGGAGATGGCAGTTGCTAAGGGTAAGGCTAGCGGCAAGAACCTCCACTACGGTATCTGCGGCGAGCACGGTGGCGATCCCACATCTGTTGAGTTCTGCCACAAGATCGGCCTCAACTACGTATCTTGCTCACCCTTCCGTGTTCCGATCGCTCGCCTTGCAGCAGCTCAGGCAGCAATTAGCGAAATGGGGAAATAATTAAAACCCTTTAAAACCTTGTAGTATCAAGGGATTTGAGAGTTTTATAAAAAACACAAAAACCCGTGGTTTTTCGGAACCACGGGTTAATTTTATACTCATTATTAAATTTTGATTAAAAAGTAGTAATTATTTAAAAGATAGAGCCTCTTAAAATAATTAACTTAACCCCTTTCCAATAAGATACCTAACCCCTTAAAATAGATGCATTGCCTTTATAGAAAATTATAAAAAACCTCTTGGCTACGATGTCGAAGCAGATATGGCAGAAAAGGATGCAGAAGAAGTCAGAAGAAAAATTGAAAAATAGGATATAAAAATCTATAACCAAAAACGAACTCCGCTTATAAATCTAAATAGGATCCCACACATTCGACAAAACACAAACCTCCTTGTAAAATGGTATTACCAAATACAAGGAGGTCATTTTTATGTTCAGAAAGAAAACCAAACTGAAGCTCACGGATTTTGAGTG
>JAZSEX010000059.1:0-35313 GCA_045531935.1 Acutalibacteraceae bacterium
TTATGAACAGGAGCCTCACCTCAAAGCTGAAATGCCTGAAATGAAAAAGGTTAATAAAGATGCTCAGCTTGATGCGGAAGAAGCAGGCACACATGTCTGCGTTGTTACCTTTGACGGCTGCAGAACTGAAATTTCCGATGAGGTTGAAATCAGCGAATCTGATATTATCCCCGACAGTCACAAAATCAGCAAAGCTGATATCAGCGTCCGTACAGATATCGCAGGTCTTAACGTATATGACTATGAGGATTATATTGAAATCCTTACAGAAGGTCTCCAGTTTGAAGATGATTACGGTGATCCCGCTGTATATGTTGAAGATTCAGACGGAGAATATTTTGACGGTGAATTTGTAAGTGGCGAAACTTATACCATTTTTGTTTACTTGTCTGCCGAATCGGGCTATAAGCTTGCAAATACTGTTGACGGTACAGTTAACGGCGAAGAAGTTTTGACAGAGGTTGATGGTTGGGTTCCCGGCGGCATATACGGTGATGTCGGTGTTAAATATGTCGAATTCGAATTCGAAATTACAGTTACAGATCCTTGCACCCATGTTTGTCACAGAGACGGATTTATGGGCTTCCTCTGGTCAATTGTCAATTTCTTCAACCGTATTTTCCGTCTTAATCCCTTCTGTGTCTGCGGTGCAGCACACTATTGATTAGATAAGTTAAATTTCCAAGGCGGCGGAGAAATCCGCCGTCTTTTTTATAAAAAAAACTTCAGAATAATGAAAAGTTTGCACTAAAGTACGGTGTGCGAAGGAAAACGAACTGATATAATTAAAATGTACAATAATATAAAAGAAGGTGAATAAATGGCTTTTCGCAGGAAAGAGTTTCTGCAGGATGATTTCGGTGAAGAACATATTTCCTCAAGCGAGCACGTTGTTTCCGACGAATATTCGTATCTCGATGAAACATCGGAATATGATGAACGCTTTTTTCACTCTGATGAATATAACCAGGAGTTTACTGCAGGCTTAAAAGAAAAAGAGCACGAAGACGAGGGTGAGGAAGAGGCTGAAACTGAAGAAAAGCAAAAAATCAGCTTTCTTAACAAGACAGCCGATGCGGTTAAGAATATCGGAATTGTTCTTGCTGTCGGCGCAACGGTTGCTGTCAGTCCCATAGGTGACAGGCTGGCGCAGTCCTTTACCGAGCCTGTGACTGAACACGAGCATATTATTTCTTCGGAATGGACGTTACATAATGCCGCAAGCTGTTTTGCGGCGGGTGAGGAAGTGTTGCTGTGTACCCTTTGCGGAGAAACACTTGAAACAAGAATAGTTCCGCAGCTTGAACACGAGGCAGGCGAGTGGACGGTCAGCGTAAATCCGGACTGTGTTAACAGCGGTATTGAAATTATACCGTGTATTCATTGTAATGAGGCACTTGAAGAAAGAGAAATCCCTGCCGGTGAGCACGGCGCAAGTGACTGGATAATTGATACGGTGAAAACCTGTACCGTTGACGGCGTAAGGCATAAGGAATGCTCGGGCTGCGGTATGGAGCTTGAACGGGAAATAATCCCAGCAGCACACACTGTTGTAAAAGATGCGGCGGTTAAGGCAACCTGTAAAAAGGACGGTAAAACAGAGGGCTCACATTGCTCAGTTTGTAATAAGGTTCTGAAAGCACAGACTGTTGTTAAGGGTACGCACGTTGAGGTTGAAGACCCTGCTGTTCAGGCAACCTGCCAGAAGGACGGTCTTACAAAGGGCAGCCACTGCTCGGTGTGTAACAAGGTGCTTGTTGAGCAAAAGGCTGTAAAAGGCACTCACGTTGAAGTTACGGATGCTGCAATAGCGGCAACCTGCACAACCGACGGTAAAACACAAGGCAGTCATTGCTCAGCCTGCGGTAAGGTAATCAAAGCACAGACCGTTATTTCAAAAACGGGACATAAAACCGTTAAGGATGCGGCTGTAGTGGCAACCTGCACAACCGACGCCAAGACGGAGGGCAGCCATTGCTCAGCCTGCGGTAAGGTAATCAAAGCACAGACAGTTATATCTAAAACAGGTCATAAAGCTGTTGAAGATGCTGCGGTAGCAGCAACCTGCACAAGTGCCGGTAAAACTGCAGGAAGCCACTGCTCGGCTTGCGGCACTGTTATAACAGCTCAGCAGACTATTCCTGCATTGGGACATACCAGAGTAGTAAGAGAAGGCAGTGAGCCCACCTGCGACAGTGACGGATATACTGACTATATCTTCTGCCAGACGTGCAAGGAAATTATTCAGGAGCAGGAGGTTATACCTAAGCTCGGCCATCAATGGAAGGGTGAGCCGTTTACCGGTCCTAACGGTGCTCAGGTACTTACCTGTGAACGATGTGGCGAATCCAAAGAAGATTTATAAGATTTTTTAAAGTTAAATATACTGAAAGGATATTAGAATTATGAGTAAAAAGAATAGTGCGAAAAAGGTTATCGGTTTAGTTGTTTCAATTGTTGTTGTTGCGGTTGTAGCTGCAGTTTTCAATATTTCACGTCTTACGTTCCTGCCTGAAGGATTAAGAGCAAGTGTTAGTGGCTTTATTGATACATATTTTTCAAATACATCTGCTGCAATCAGCCTTAAATCAGTCGGTGCGGCGTTACTGTCGCTTGTTGCCGCTTTTGTTGTAGGCTATGTTGTTAAGTTTATTATCAACGCAATCAAATTGAAGAACAACCGCACACAGACTCTTCTTCAGCTTTTTGGCAAATTCCTTGTTTATGCAATTTATATCGCAGGTATAATTGTTGCTCTGGGCTGCTTCGGTATTGACACAACTGCTATTCTTGTCGGAGCAGGTGTAGTCGGTATTGTTGTCGGCTTTGGTGCACAGTCACTTGTTGAAGATATTATTACAGGTCTGTTTATCGTTCTTGAAGGTGAGTTTGTTATCGGCGATATTATTACTATTGACGGCTTCCGTGGTGAAGTTAAATCAATCGGTCTGCGTACAGTCAGTATTGAAGATCTTGGCGGCAATGTCCGTATTATAAACAACAGCGAAATCGGTTCTCTTGTTAACCTTTCCGATAACGTATCGGTTGCTGTTGTTAATGTGCCTGTAAGCTATGATGATGAGCTTAAGGTTGCTGAGGCGGCAGTACAGGAGGCTCTTTCTGAATTACCTAGCGAATATCCCGATATTTTTAAGGAAGCTCCGGTTTATAAGGGTGTTGATACGCTTGCCGAAACACATATTGAGCTTATGGTTGTTGCAAACGTTGCTGAAGAGAATATCTATAATGCACGCAGGATTATGCAGCGCGAAATCCGCTATTCCTGTGAAAAAGCAAAACTGAATAAACCGTGTAACGATTGATAGAATTAACGGAGCGATATTTATGACTAAAATATATAACGAGCAGGAAATCAGAAAAGATTACCATATACTTACAAAAAAGCTTATTGAAAAGAATATTTCAATCACTACAATGGAAAGCTGCACATCGGGTCAGCTTGCCTCGTTGATAAGTGATACCGAAGGTGCATCGGGAATAATGAAGGGTGCATTTGTTACATACAGCAACGAGGCGAAAATCAAACAGGGTGTACCCGAAGAAATTATTGAGAAATATTCCGTGTATTCTTCTCAGACCGCAAAAGCAATGGCGCAGGCGTGCAGTAAAACTTATAATGCCGATATTGGTATCGGAGTAACCGGTTCAATGGGTAATGTTGACCCGGCAAATGCGGCGGCTTCCATGCCCGGTCAGGTTTGGTTTGCTTTCTGTATTAAAGGCGATATATATGAATATTATCTTGAACTTGAGCCTCAACCGACACGCTTTGAATATAAGATGGCTGTTGCAAAAGAAATTGTTGATAAGCTTTTTGAACTGATTTAGCTTTTTGTCAGGAGGAAAACATTTTGCGTAAATTCATTATTGATACTGATACTGCATCAGACGATGCAGCAGCCTTGATAATGGCGGCACTTGATATTAATATAGAAATTCTCGGTGTTACCTCTGTAGCAGGTAATGTAAGCGTTGAGCAAGCTACAAAAATGCCATTGCTACTTTGGAAGTATGTAATTGCAATGCGCCTGTTTATGTGGGTGCTTCTCGCCCTCTTTTCCGCGAGAGACATGATACCATCAGTGTTCACGGTAAAGACGGAATGGGTGATTGCGGAATAATCAATCCAACTCGAACACCTGAAAAGGGCAGGGCGGTTGAGTTTATTCTTGATACTGTCAACAAATATCCTAACGAGGTTGAGCTTGTGGTTTTAGGTCCTGCAACCAACATTGCTCTGGCAATTATGACTGACCGTGAGGTTATGAAAAAGGTTAAACACATCTGGTCTATGGGAACACCGGGTTTCGGTGAAGGCAATGCAACACCTGTTTCTGAATTTAATGTGTTTATTGATGCTGAGGCTTATGCAGTTATGCTTGATTGCGGTGTGCCGGTTACGATAGCCGGCTTTGATATTTGTTTAGGAAGTGCAGAAATTGATAAGGCAGCACTTATAGCTTATGCAAACGGCAATAAGGTTGGAAGATTTCTTGAGAGAGCTACCTCTAAGCTTCTTGAGTTCAATTTTGACTCGCGCGGGGAATATCTTATCGCTTTGCCAGATGCAATTGCTATGGCGGCGGCACTCTGGGACGGATTTATTAAAGACAGTGTTAATTGTTACTGCAAATGTTGCACTCAGTATGGTGAAACCTATGGTCAGGTGATCTTATATTCCGACGGTAAGACCTACGAGGCTGTGCCGAACAGTCCGAAAGCAAATGCCCGAATCATTACTGAGATAGATGCGGATTTATTTGCAAGCAATCTCTTAAACCTGCTTAAGCAATAAGGAAGCTGATTATGGAAAATACCCTCAAAAAACTAACTATACTTCATTCTAATGATATGCACGGTGACTTCCTTGCAGAAAATGTAAACGATGACCTTATCGGCGGAGTCAGTATGCTTTCTGGATATGTCAATAAGGTCAGAAATGAAGTACCTAATACACTTTACTGTATTGCCGGTGATATGTTCAGAGGCTCTGTAATTGACTTTGAGTTTAAAGGCACAAGCACAATAGAAATAATGAACGCTATTGCACCCGATGTGGTTACGCTCGGCAATCATGAAACAGATTACGGAATTGCCCATCTTCTGTTTCTTGAAAAATGTGCAAAGTTTCCTATTATAAACGCAAATCTTTATATTAAATCCAATTCTGTCCGCCTTTTTAAGCCGCATAAAGTGCTTGAGGTGGACGGAATGAAAATTCTGTTTATCGGCATTATCACCGAAAGTGTTATGAAGCAGGCGAGAAACGAGGGCCTTGTCGGCAGTTTTCTTGATGTACACGAGGCTGCTGCAGAAGTTGGCAGAATATGTGATGCATATAACGCAACTGATATTGACCTGACTGTTTTGCTGACACATATAGGTTTTGAAGAGGATAAACAGCTTGCTGCTATGCTTGACCCTGCTTGGGGTGTGGATATTATCATCGGCGGTCACTCCCATACTTTTATTGAAAAACCTGAGATTGTCAACAATATTGCAGTTGTACAGGCAGGAATAGGCACGGATCAGATAGGTAGGTTTGATCTGACAATAGATACAGACAACAACTGCCTTAGTGATTTTGAATGGAAGTATGTAAAAGTCTGCCCCGAAAACTGCCCGAATGATGAGGCTATTGATAAAATTCTTGCATCATATAAAAATGTAACGGATGTCAAATACAGTCGTGTTATAACCCGTTTTAAAAGAAAGCTTACTCATCCCGGACGATATATGGAAACTGAACTTGGCGATTTGTTCTGCGATATTCTTGCCGAAGGACTTGCACTTGATGCGATGCTGCTCGCTTCAGGTGCTATAAGAAATGATTCGCTGGGACCTGTTGTTCAGGTTTCAGACCTTGCGGAATGTTTTCCTTACGACGGTGATGTAAGGCTGTTACATATATCGGGAAAGCAGTTAAAAGCAATGTTTACTTATGTGTTCAGGGATGAAGTCTTTAAAGGAGCTGCAAGCGGATTCTTCCAGATTTCAAAACGACTGCGTGTCAAGTATGACGTAAAGCAAAGAAAAATTTCAGATTTTACTTTTGACGGTGAACCGATTGAGGATGATAGGCTTTATAAAGTCGGTTTGCAACAGTTTCATTACAGAAGCTTTCAAAAATATTTCAATTTCCCGCTGAGCGAAATTGAGGAAAACCATCCGACCAGGGTGGTTGCAACTTCAGCGCGTGTTGTGATTGAGGAGCGTTTGTCTGAATGTCAGAACATTGATAAGGAAATTGACGGAAGGATTATTATAAAAGAATAGGTAAAAAAGCTGATTTTTTAACTTTTTTGTTAAAAATCAGCTCTTTTTTATAAAAGTTTGCACTAAAGTACGGTGTGCGGGGGATTTTAAGTTGATATAATTATTATGTGAAAATAAATATATAAGGGGAATTGACTAATGAAAAACCTTAAAAAGCTTACTATTCTTCACTCCAACGACCTTCACGGAGATTTTCTTGCGGAAAATATTGACGACAATCTTGTCGGCGGCGTTTCGATGCTTTCAGGTTATGTGGATAAGGTAAGAAACGAAGAGAAAAACACAATTTACTGTATCGCAGGCGATATGTTCAGAGGCTCCGTTATCGACTCGGAATATAAGGGTATTTCAACAATTGAGATTATGAATATGCTTTCACCTGATGTTGTAACAATCGGTAACCATGAAACGGATTACGGCATTGCACACCTTCTCTTCATCGAAAAGTGCGCTAAATTCCCGATTATCAATGCTAATTTACATATCAAAACAAACGGCGCAAGACTTTTTAAGCCCCATTATATAGCTGAAATTGACGGTATGAAGGTGCTGTTTATCGGTCTTATCACTGAAGAAGTTCTTTCACAGACCAAAAATGATGGCATTATCGGTACTTTCGTTGACATCAACGAGGCTGCTGCTGAGGTTGGTAAAATCTGTAACTCATATAATGCAACAGATATTGATTTTACTGTTCTTCTTACACACATCGGCTTTGAAGAGGATAAGAAGCTTGCTGCTTTGTTAGACCCTGCTTGGGGTGTTGATATTATTGTCGGCGGTCACTCTCATACATTTATTGATGAGCCTGCTGTTGTCAACGATATCGTTATTGTTCAGGCCGGTACAGGTACTGACCAGATAGGTCGATTTGATATCATGGTTGATACAGACAATAACTGTATTGACAGCTACACATGGAAGAGCGTTCCGATAAATGCTGAGCATTGTCCCAAAGACGAGGCTCTGGAGAATATTCTTAAGCATTATAAAGAGAAGACTGACGAAAAATACGGCAGACTTGTCACACGCTTTAAGAAAAAGCTTACTCACCCTGAGAGAACGATGGAAACTGCACTTGGCGGTCTGTTCTCCGATATTATGCGCGAGAGTCTCGGCCTTGATATTATGCTTCTCGGCTCGGGTAGTGTCAGAAGCACACAGCTTGGTCCGATTGTTCTTTTCGCTGACCTTTGCGAATGCTTCCCGTATGATGATGCTTGCTATATGATCAAGGTTACGGGTGAGCAGTTCAAAAGAATGATAAAGCATATGGTCCGTGATGGCGTATGGCAGGGTGAACACTGCGAATTCTATCAGCTTTCAACGGGCTTACGTGTTGAATATGACAGAGCAACACACACCTTTACACGCTTTGATATCAATGGCGAACCTATGGATGACGAGAAGATTTACAAAATAGGACTCCAGCAGTTCCATTACAATAATCTTGAAGACTTCTTCAATATTCCATTTGACGAAATCAAAGCTAACGGTGCTCCTGTTATGATTTCAACATCATGCCGCAGCATATTTGATGAATACCTTTCAACTCATCAGAATCTTGACCGTGATATTACAGGCAGACTTGTTATCAACTGATTTAAGGCGGTATTTATATGAGGAAAAGGCCACGGGTTAACGGCGGATTTTTTGCTGCACTCGGAATAAATCTTATTTTTGACCTTGAATGGACAATTCCTGCTTGGATTTTGCTTGTGGTTCATTTCATATTCAAAATATCAATCTGGTGGTTTTTCGGTGCTTTACTTGTGTGGGTTATAGGTGTTGCAATTAAAACAGCAGTCTTTTCGTGGCTTATAAGAGAGGGAAACCGACCTGACCCGCCCAAAGAAAACAAAAATCCTTATTCTTCAACTGAATATAAACCGAATAAATGAGGAGGTAATGCCAATGAAAAAATTAACAGCCGTTATACTTGCTGTGATTATGCTGCTTACATTTGCAGCCTGCGGCGGCAAGGATAAGGCTGAAACAACAACCGAAGCTCCTTCGCAGACCGAAGAATCAAAAACAAAAGATAACGGCTCTGCAAACGACAAAGGCGGCAATAAAAAGGATGACGGTGGCGATTTGCTGATGACTCTTTATATTGACAGTGCTTCTGAAGATTATCAAAGCCTGAAGGGCAAAATCGAAACCATAAATACGGGCATAGACCCTCAGACTTCAGCCGGCTGTTTCAGGTTTATTTCGCCCAAAAAAGGTGTTAAGGTCAGACTTGAAGCAATTATGTGGTCACCGATTGTTGATGAGTTTGAGGTAACCGAAACAATATTCGAAATCTCAACCGAAAAAGGCAGGATTTACGAATTTGACTGCTACGTAACCGAAACAATTCCCGATTACAGAATTGTTGCCGAGTACGGTGAAATGAACGCTGACTATTATCTGGCTATGGATGGCTATGAGGTTGTTACAAAGCTGCTGATGGTTGACGAAGGCTTTGCCCCCGAAGAAATAACCGAAGATTCACCCTTCTATAGCCTCTGCGTTGCCCGTGCGGCATCGGATGTGTTTTACAATGACAGGCTTGTGAAATATGAACCTCCCGTTGTGTGGGACACTATTGCTTACGCAGTAACGCTCAATGAGTTCAAAATGAACGGTACTGAGGATTATGTCAATATGATTGGTCTTTCCGAATGGGAAGCAGATGCTTATTTCAGTACCCTTTATCCCACACTTATTGAAAGTGATACGGAGCTTCCCGAAAACGGTAACGTTGTGGCAGCGCACTTCAGCACCGGTGAAAAATATCTTGTTCAGCCGTATGCTTTTGAACGCTTCAGTACCAACGAATTTTACGGCGTAGAAGATAACGGAGACGGAACGTATTCCGTAAAAATCCGTATTGATGATTACAGATATGAGGGCTATGAGGAATTCGGTCTTGCGGTAATCGTTAAACCCGATGCAAATAATCCTTTCGGCTATGTAATCACAGATGTTGTTGATTGCGATTTGCCCGTAGGATAAACATTAATTAATAAATAAATTTCTGAAAGGAGAAATTTTATATGGGACTTATTAAAGCAGGAATAGGAGCACTCGGCGGTGTACTTGCTGACCAGTGGAAAGAATTTTTCTACTGCGATTCGCTTGAAAACGATGTGCTTATGGTGAAAGGACAGAAGCGAGTAGGCGGACGTTCTTCCAACACAAGAGGCAGTGATAACATTATCTCAAACGGCTCGGGTATTGCTGTTGCCGACGGACAGTGTATGATTATCGTTGAGCAAGGTAAGGTTGTTGAGGTTTGTGCAGAACCCGGTGAATTTACCTATGATTCTTCAACAGAGCCTTCAATCTTCTCGGGCAAACTCGGCGACACAATCAAGGAAACCTTCAAGCAGGTAGGTAAGAGATTTACATACGGCGGCGATACAGGTAAGGACCAGAGAGTTTACTATTTCAATACAAAGGAAATTCTTGATAACAAGTTCGGCACACCCAACCCCTTTATGTTTGAGGTTGCCAACAAAAGACTTGGTCTGTACCGTTCCGTACAGGTCAGATGCAATGGTATTTATTCTTACAGAATCACAGACCCGCTTCTTTTCTACACAAAGATTGCAGGTAATGTAAGCGATGAATACAGAAGAGAAGAAATTGACAATCAGCTCAAAACAGAGTTTATTTCAGCTCTTCAGCCTGCATTTGCAATGCTTACAGAGCTTGAGCTTCGTCCTGCACAGATTCCTGCACACACAACGGAACTTAAGGACGCTCTTAACAAAGCTCTTGCTGTAGACTGGACACAGCGCAGAGGTATCTCCGTTGAATCCATTGCTCTTAATCCGATTACTCTTACTCCCGAAGATATGCAGAAGATTAATCAGATGGAAGATGCCGCAACAATGGGCTCAAATCCGTTTATGATGGCGGGCAGAATGACTGATGCACAGGCAAATGCTATGGAGGCTGCTGCCAACAATCCTAACGGAGCAATGATGGGCTTTATGGGAATGAATATGGCAATGGGTGCCAATGGCGGCTTCAATGCTGCACAGATGTATCAGGCAGGCATGCAGCAACAGCAGCAAATGGCACAACAGCAGGCAGCACCCGCACCTGCACAGGCAGCTCCTGCAGCACCTGCAACGGGATGGAAATGTGCTTGCGGTGCAACCGTAAGCGGCAACTTCTGCACAGAGTGCGGAGCAAAGAAGCCTGCAGAAGAAGGCTGGACCTGCTCCTGCGGTGCAGTGAATAAAGGTAAATTCTGCCCCAACTGCGGAGCTAAAAAGCCCGCAGGCGCACCTCTTTACCAGTGTGACAAGTGCGGTTGGAAACCTGAAGACCCCCACAATCCTCCGAAGTTCTGCCCCGAATGCGGCGACAGATTCGACGAAAACGATATAAAATAAACGCTGCCTTATAAGGAGGAAACCGAAATGGAGCTTATGACATATAAGTGTCCTAACTGTGGCGGTGCAATAACGTTTGAAAGCGGTAAGCAGGAGTTTAAATGCGAGTACTGCGACAGCGTTTTTACTTTGGAACAGCTGAGCGAATATGACGAGCTTCTTCGCGGAAGTGAACAGCCCGAAAACACGCAGACCGTTGAGGAGTTTGAATGGGATACTACCGCAAACGATTCAACACTCGAAAACGTCAACGCATACATCTGTCAGTACTGCGGTGCTCAGGTAATTACCGACAAAACAACTTCCGCAACCGAATGCCCGTACTGCAACAGCCCCGTAATTGTTGCACCTCAGCTGTCGGGCGGTCTCAGACCCGACGTTGTAATTCCCTTTAAAATCAAGAAAGAAGAGGCAAAAAAAGCTCTTCAGGATTTTTACAAGGGTAAATTACTTCTTCCGAAAGAATTTAAAACATCCAACAAAATACACGAGATCAAGGGTGTGTATATTCCCTTCTGGCTCTATGACTGTTCGGTAGGTGCAAACGTAACTTACAACGCAACTAAGATTACACACTGGCGTGACTCAAACTACGAATACACCAAAACCGACCGCTTCAAGCTGTTGCGTTCAGGCTCACTCGCTTTTGAAAAAATTCCCGTTGACGGCTCATCCAAAATGGATGATGCGTATATGGATGCCATTGAGCCGTTTAACTATGCAGAGCTTGTCGACTTCGATGCAGCATATCTTTCGGGATATATGGCAGACAGATACGACGTCACCCTCGAGCAGAATAAGCCCCGCATAAACAGCCGTATAGAAGCCTCAACGCTCGACGCATTAAGGCAGACAATAAGCGGATATACCGGCGTAACACCCGACAGCAAAAACATCGGTCTGTATAACGGCAAGGCAAAATATGCGCTTATGCCCGTATGGATTCTTAATACAAAATACAAAGACAAAACTTATACGTTTGCAATGAACGGTCAGACAGGCAAGCTGGTCGGCAGTCTTCCGGTTGACAAGAAAAAATACTGGGGCTTCTTTGCCGGAATTGCCGCAGGCTTATTTGCAATCAGTCAGCTCTTTGTATTTTTCGGAGGGTGAGAATATGAGAAAAATTATCATCTTCGCAGTAACCCTTCTGATTTTATCAGCCCTTACCCTGCCCTGCTTTGCTCAGGTTGATTCACCTTATATTATCGACGTTGCAGACCTGCTCAGCGAATACGAGGAGCAGTATCTGCACACAAGTATTGAAAATATCCAGAACGAATACGGATACGATATAGTAATCCACACTACCTACAGCACGTACGGTAAGGATATAATAAGCTACTGTGACGATTATTATGACAACGGCGGCTATGCCGAAGACGGTCTGATATTTGTAATAAATATGGGTGAGCGTGATTACTATACAAGCACCTGCGGTGCACTTGTCGATTTACTTCCCGATTATCAGATTGACGCCATATGTACTGACGTAACCCCGTATCTCTCAAGCGGTGATTATTTCACAGCATTCAGCAATTATCTGAGCGGTCTTAACTCATATTTTGCCAATGACGAATACGGTTATATTCCGCCCGACGTTCATTATGACGAAGTATACGACGAATATGACGAGTATGATTATGATTATTCATATGTACCCTCAGCTGAAAATTATCTGACAACAGAGCTTATTGTATTCGGCGGCTCGGTTGTGGTTGCATTTATCATAGTAACCGTACTCAAGAAAAAGATGAACACTGCAGTCAAGCAACGTAACGCTGATAACTATATGGTAAACGGCAGTTTTAATCTCAGCAACAGCCGCGACGTACTCGTCAGCAGCAATACAGTAAGAAGACCTATACCCAAAAACAACAGTACAAATACAGGTTCACGACCCGGCGGCGGTGTCGGCGGGGGAGTAAGAGTATCCTCCGGCGGTGTAAGACACGGCGGCAGCGGCGGAAAGTTCTAAAACAACAAACAACCTGCTTCAATTCGGTTTGAAGCAGGTTGTTTTGTTTATTATTTTTCTGTATAAAAGCAATCTGATTGCCATTTCAGCGGATTCTCCGAAATATATTGAGCTATTTTCTCATAATCACTAACGTCGCGGATAATATGATCATGATATCCGCGTTGCCAGACATTTACAAAGCCACATTCATTATGTATTTTCTTTGATGCATTCATTTTTATGTATCCGATAAGCTTGGAAATTACAGACCTGCCGTGTAGGGGCGATTCACGAATCGCCCGCAATTCTTCATCATCTGTAATAATAACTATCAGATGAATATGATTCGGCATAATAACATAAGAATCCACCGTTGCTTTAAAACGCTTCGGAATATCATTGATAATATTATCAACGATTACTCCGTATTGCGTTAATTTTGTTTCGGGCGATTCGTGAATCGCCCCTACAACATGTGATAACGTACATTTTCTGTTATACGTACATATCGTTTAAAAATATGCACCCGGTGTACTGTAATCATAATTTTGTAATCGCAGACGTTTTCTTTTAGGTAAAGCATTTTCTTCTGCCATTTCATCACCTGTCTATATAATTAATCAAGCTGTGTGATTTCGTGGTAGAGGTCGGCATATCTGCCGCCCATTGCCAGAAGCTCTTCGTGTGTGCCACGCTCAACTATTCTGCCGTGTTCAAGCACCATGATCGCGTTTGCCGTACGTACGGTTGAAAGTCTGTGGGCAATTACAAACGTCGTTCTGTTTTCCATAATCGCATCCATACCCTCATCAATATGGCGCTCTGTACGTGTATCAACCGAGCTTGTAGCCTCGTCGAGAATAAGAATAGGTGCACGGCTGATTGCCGCACGTGCAATATTGAGAAGCTGACGCTGGCCTTGCGAAAGGTTGGCACCGTCACCTTCAAGCACCGTATCGTAGCCGTTTTTAAGGTGCATTATAAATGAATGAGCAGATGAAATCTTTGCCGCTTCTATAACCTCTTCATCGGTTGCATCAAGCCTGCCGTAGCGGATATTCTCGCGCACCGTACCCGTAAACAGGTGCGTATCCTGAAGTACCATTGCAATATTTTCTCTGAGCAGCTTTCGGTCAATCTGCTCAATCGGTACACCGTCAATCGTAATCGTACCGTCTTTAATATCGTAAAAGCGTGAGAGCAGGTTTGTGACAGTCGTCTTACCTGCACCCGTTGAGCCTACAAAAGCAATCTTCTGACCGGGCTTTGCATAAAGCGAAATATCGTGAAGTACAGTAACGTCGGGAGTATAACCGAAGCTGACGTTTTTCAGCTCGACGTGACCTCTGATTTCGCTGATATCGGCAAGCTCACAGGTCTGTTTTTCAGGCTCTTCGTCAAGCACCTCAAACACACGCTCAGCACCTGCAAGGGCAGAAAATACGGTGTTCATCTGCATCGAAATCTCGTTTATCGGTCGGTTAAAGCTTCGTGTGTAGTTGAGTGATACGGCAAGACCGCCTATATCAAAGCCTCTGTAAACAACAAGCAAAGCACCTATGCAAGCGGTTATACCGTAGCAGACGTTACACAGCTGATGCGTAACAGGGCCCATAATACCTGCGTTAAACTGAGCTTTAATCTGTGCCTCACAAAGCTCACTGTTGAGATACTCAAACTCCTCAACAGCAGTATCCTCGTGCTCAAAAACTTTGACAACCTTCTGACCTGATATCATTTCTTCCGCATAGCCGTTGAGCATACCGAGAGTTTTCTGCTGGCGGACAAATGCACCCCGGCTCGACTTTATAATACGCTTACTTGCTAACGTGAGAAGCGGAGTCATAACAACCGTAATTGCACCCAGAATCGGATTGGTATAAAACATAAGGAAAATTATACCGACAATGGTAATTGCACCCGAAACAATCTGAATAAGAGTTGTGTTGAGCATTTCGCCGACAGTATCAATATCGTTCGTAAATCGGCTCATAACGTCGCCTGCAGGGTGAGTATCAAAATAACGCACCGGCAAGGTCTGAAGCTTGGAATAAAGCTCATTTCGCATTAATCTAAGCGTACGCTGTGAAACCGACAGCATAAGCCTCTGCTGAAGCCACTGAGTGAGCACCGCAACAGCATAGACCGCCGCCATAACCGCAACGCCCTTTGCAAGACCCGTCAGTCTGTCGGTTATGTCAGGCTTTGCAGCATCGTAATAAAGAAATTCATTCATTATCGGGCGAAGCAGATATGACGCGACAAGCGAAGCCACCGTCTGTACAACAGAGCAGAATAGTGCAATCGCAAGCAGCAACCTCTGCTTTGAAAGAAAATTCAGCAGACGCGAAACAGTTTTACGCAGGTTTTTCGGCTTACCGCCTGCACGCATTGCACTCTCTCTGTTACCTCTGCCTGCAACATCCATTTCTTTTCCGCCTGATTTGGCAGAAGTAGACGAAGAATAGCGTTTGATAAGGCTCTGAGCTTTGATTTTATCCATTGCACTCATCCTCCTTATCCTTCTGCGAATAGTAGATTTCGCCGTATTCCTTACACTCTGCAAGAAGAGTTTTATGAGTACCGCAGCCTACTACCCTGCCCTCATCGAGCACGATTATTTTATCGGCATCGATAACGGAGTTGATTCGCTGAGCTATTATTATTTTTGTAACGCCTGTCAATTCCTCACGGAATGCTTTACGAATTGAAGCATCGGTTGCTGTATCGACAGCACTTGTCGAGTCGTCAAGTATAATAATCTTCGGGCTTTTAAGCAGTGCTCTTGCGATACACAGCCTCTGCTTCTGACCGCCTGAAAGGTTTGCACCGCCTCTGCCGAGGAATGTATCGTATCCGTCGGGGAAAGAGCGTATAAATCCGTCTGCCTGAGAAACTTTTGCAGCGTGATACATTTCTTCATCTGTTGCGTTTTCGTTACCCCAACGTAAGTTTTCGGCAACAGTGCCCGAAAAAAGCGTGTTTTTCTGAAGCACTACGGCAACTGCACTGCGAAGATTTTTGAGTGAGTACTCACGCACGTCAGTGCCGTCAACAGATACTGTGCCTTCATCGGTATCGTAAAGTCTCGGAATAAGTGAAACGAGCGTTGATTTACCGCTGCCCGTAGAACCGACTATACCGATAACCTCACCCGAAGCAATGCTGATATTTATGCTGTCGAGCACCTTTTCTTCGTTGTTTTTGAAGTAGCGGAAAGAAACGTTTCTGAACTCAACGCTGCCGCTGTTTACCGTCTTTTCTTTTTTATCTGACTTTTCATCCGTAAGGTCGATTTCAGCATTAAGCACCTCTGAAATACGTCGGTCACTTGCCGCAGCTCTCGTACCCTGCAGTATGATATTAGCAAGAAAATTGAGTGCCGTAAGCACCTGAGAAAGGTATGTAATAAAAGCAGTAAGTGAGCCAAGCTCCATATCGCCTACCATTATCTGCTTGCCCGCTACCCATACAACACCAAGGGTTGCGGCATTTACGGCAAACGCTGACACAGGCTGCATAAACAGCATAACCTTGAGTGCGGATGTACTTTTTTCAACAAGGTCGGAGTTGACTGCCGAAAACTTGATTTTTTCAAATTCTTCACGCACAAATGACTTGATAACACGCTGATTGATTACTGTTTCACCAACGTTGTTATTAAGCTTGTCGAGTGCCTTCTGCATCCGGGTGTATCTCGGTGAAGCAACCCTGATAATAGCAAAAATCGTTACGGCAAGCACGGGCATTACTATAAAAATCACGAGTGCGAGCTTTGCATTTAGGGCAAACGACATTATGAGTGCACCCACAAGCATTATCGGGCTGCGGAACATACCCCGAAGCAAAGTCTGCGAAAAATTCTGCACCTGAGTGATATCGTTTGTGATACGTGTAATCAGTGAGCCTGTTGTAAACTCATCAATATTATTGAATGAAAACTTCTGAATCTGCCTGAAAACGTCAGCCCTGACACCTGCACCCAGACGCACCGAGCCACGCACGGCAAAGTTTGCACCGAGCACGCCCGTAATCATCATGAAAACGGCAAGCAAAGCCATAAATGCACCGTTTTTTATGATATAAGGCACGTCTCCGTTAGCCGCACCTACGTCAATAATATTTGCATTTATGTACGGCAATATAAACTCTCCGCAGGCCTCAAGCACCATAAAAAAAGGGCCTAGCAGAAAGCTGTACCAGTATTTTTTTGCATACGGTTTATACTTTTTCATAATTTGCCTCTTTGTAAAAACGAATAACATTGTAATTTTAGACCCCTCAAAACATTTTGTCAAGAAACCTGTCTATAATATTGTGATAGTCATAAAACTATGATATAATTAACCTAAATAATGTGTAAAGAAGGAAATAGTATGATAGCATTTCTGATTATTTTACTTTGTCTTGTCGCAGGTATTGCAGGGCTTGCATATTTTGCCTACAGTCAGGTATTCGGCAAGCGTTGTGACGGCGATGAAAGACTTAAATATTTCTCACATGAGGATTTCGAGGGTCTCAAGGCAGCACCCGTAGAATTTGAAAATGATAAAGGCGAAACACTCCGCGGTGCAATATACGCAAAAGCCGGTCTGCAGATACCCGAAGCACTAATCATCTTTTCACACGGTATGGGCGGCGGTCACCGTAGCTATATGACCGAAATCAACACCTTTGCACAGAACGGTTTTGCCGTACTCGCTTATGATAATACAGGCACTTTCGCTTCCGACGGCAACAAACTCGGTGGTTTCTGTCAGGGTCCGAGCGACCTTGTATCAGCAATCAATTTTGCACGCTCACACAAGGCACTGGGCAATATGAAAATACTGCTTGCAGGTCATTCGTGGGGCGGTTACTCCGTATGCCAGGCACTCGGCAACGAAGACGTAAAGGTCGAGGGTGCTGTTACATTCGGTGCACCCGAAAGCGGTTATCAGGTAATCGGTGCGGCTATGGGTGAAAAGCTTTCATTCCTGACACCTGTATTCAAGCTTGCTTTCAGAATTTTTGAGGGTGAGCGTGCAATGGTGCTTTCATCACAGGCACTTGCAAACGCCGAGCCTACACCTGTGCTTCTGCTTCACGGTGACAAAGACTTCATCGTACCTACCGAAGTTTCCGTGGCAGAAAACGCAAAAAATTTACCGCACGTAAACTCAGTTATATTAAAATCGAGATGTCACAACGTTTATCAGACCATTGACTCTGAAATTTATATGAATGAAACCTTTGCAAAAATCAACGCAACCAAGAAAAATAAAAACGCAAGCGAAGAAGAAATCAACGCCTGCTACGATATCGACTACGAGCTTATTACAAGAGAAGACCCGTCGATTATGAATGCCGTTATAATGTTTATGAAAAAATGTATTGAGAGGTAAAAAGATGAAATTATTTATTGCATCCGACATACACGGCTCCGAATTCTACTGCAGCAAGCTCATAGGTGCATACAAGAGAGAAGAAGCAGACAAAATGCTTCTCCTCGGCGATATTCTCTACCACGGTCCGAGACACGATTTGCCCGAGGGATACGCTCCCAAGGCAGTAATCGAGCTGCTCAACGCACTCAAGGACGAAATCCTCTGCGTACGCGGTAACTGCGACACAGAGGTTGACCAGATGGTGCTCAGCTTCCCCGTACTTGCAGATTATGCCGTTATTTTCGACGGTGACACAACCGTTTACGCAACCCACGGCCACGTATATAACGAGGGCAAACTGCCGCCTCTTTCCAAGGGTGACATACTTCTCCACGGACACACACACGTACCTGCCTGCAACGAGCACGAGGATTACACCTACATCAATCCCGGCTCGGTATCAATTCCGAAAGAAAACAGCCACCACGGTTATATGATACTCGAAAACGGCGTGTTCACATGGAAAACTCTTGAGGGTGATGTTGTGAAAGTTTATTCAATTCGCAATTCGTAATGCGCAATTCTTAATTATAAAATTCTTCACTGCCGCTCAATATGACATTATTTATTATCACCGTAAAATGCTTTGTCAAAAGCTCCCTTTGAAGGGAGCTGGATTTTGCGAAGCAAAAGACTGAGGGTTGCCAAAAAATACAAATCATCGTTTAATTCTTCAATCCTCCGTCACGGCATACGCCGTGCCATATCCTTCAGAAACATAGTCGCATTGCCTTCCTTGGAGCGTCGGCACTGCTCCTTGTTTCTTCCCCTCAACACCTCACTGTATCCGCCACAGGCGGCGTTTCGGTGCTTCGCCCTTTCAAAAGGAGATTTTGTCAGCTTTCACATCTGTGATGTATAAAAGTTAAATATCTATTTTTCATCCCATATATTTATTACCAACACAGCACAAAACACAGATAATACCGATAACACACCGCCGATTAAGATACAGGATATCTTGACGGCGGTATTTTCATTTATATCACCGAATATGCTTAAAGCTGAACCGACAAGCATAAAAGCAATGCTGAGAATCACAATAAAAACAAACAACTTTTCTTTATCCATAATCCGCACCTCCGAAATTAACTTAATTATAAAACATTTTTCATAATTACGCAAGTGCGTATACGCATTTGCGAATATTTTTTTAAAATATTCCTGAGGTGATGATAAAATGGCTGTCAAAGATATGGTTGCAAAAAGATTTCAGGATATATGTAAAGAGCGAAATATCAAGACTAACGAGCTCGCAAATCTGTCAGGTGTCACACCGTCTACCGTGTACAGTATGCTCGACGAAAGACGAAGAGACGTATCAATAGTAGTAATAAAAAAACTGTGTGACGGACTTGATATAACCCTCGGCGAGTTTTTTGACACGGAAGAATTTAACAACCTTGAACAAGAGATAAAATGAAAAAAGCTGCATCAGACGATGCAGCTTTTTTATTGGATTTATTTAACTTTTACTGTTACGATTTCAAACGGCTTGACGTTGAGTGTTATAGAGTTATTCTCAACTGCAAGAGGCTCGATTTCGTTTTCCATAAGGTTGCAGAGCACTGCGGATTTTATATCAAAACCGAATGTGAGCTTTGCACCGTTTACACGCTTATTCCAGCTTTCGTACATACGTACAACTGTTTCGTCGCTGTCTTCAGCCTTCTTGACTGTATCGATAACGATATTTTCATCCGATACTCTTACGAAGCTGTAGCTTTCGGGCAGAGCACCCTCCTGCTTGCCGAGCTTAACTGCAGTCATCGGGTTGTTGAGGTCGTAAGCGAGCTGTACAGTGCCTGCCTGAGTGTACGTACCTGCGTGCGGACGAAGTGAATAAACAAACTCGTGGTGACCCTTATCAGCCTTGGGGCTGGGATGTGTTGCACACTTGAGAAGTGTGAGCTTGATTACGCCGTCGTGGATATCGTGGCCGTACTTACAGTCGTTAAGGATACTTACACCGTAGTCGCACTCGGAAAGGTCGGCAAACTTGTGTGCACATACCTCAAACTTTGCGGCATCCCAGCTTGTGTTTGTGTGAGTCGGACGCTCTACGCTACCGAACTGGATTTCGTAAGTTGCCTTGTCAGCGTTGATATCAACGGGGAATGCTGCCTTGACAAGAATATGCTCCTGATACCACTCTGCAGTTGTATCAAAGTCAATCTTATCGATATCGGCATAGAGCCATACCTTCTGCTCAATTACGGAGTCATAGAACTTTCTTGTAATCTTGAAGCCCTTGCGTACGCCCTCGTCAAGCATTTCAACAGCACTGACATCGTTGATTTCGTACTTTTTCTCTTTGTAATATACGGAGATTTCCCATGCATCGTACTCTCTCGGGAAATCCTCAAAAGCTTCGATTACGTTTGCACGCTCGCCTGCCTTGAGCACCTCTCTGCCGACACGCTTATCATAAATACGGCTGATTGTATAATCGTCTGCAAACTCAACGATAAAGTATGCGTTTTCGAGCTTCTTATCGCAGACAGCAACATCGCCCTTGCTCTCGTTGCCTTTTACAACCTTCCAGCCCTTTGCAGGGATATCGGTTACATAAATCTTCTCACCGTCAACGTCGACAACACCACTGTTTGTAAATGAAAGCGGATTGAATACAGCAATACCGCCGTCGGTAGCGATATTTGCGGCAATGTCAGCCTGTGCGGAGCCGAGCATGTCTCTGCCTGCCTTGCTGATTGCCTCGTACTGTCTTGTGCTCTCCTCATAAACCTGGTAGATTGAAGAACCGGGAATAATATCGTGGAACTGGTTGAGAAGTATGCATTCCCAACCCTCATTGATTTTCTCCTGCGGATATGCCTTCTTGTTGTAAAGGCGGTTAATCTCGCTGAACAGCTCGGTATTCTGATAGAGGATTTCGCACTTTCTGTTGTAACGCTTGTTGCAGGCATTAGAGGTATATGTACCTCTGTGGAACTCAAGGTAAAGCTCGCCTGCCCAGTGCGGCATCTTCGGATTATTCTCGGTACGCTGCTTGACACGCTCAAGGTAATCACCTGCAAACTCGCTGACTGTCTGCGGAATACCGGGTAAACCGTGCTTGAGTCTGTCATAATGCTCAAGGTGCCACTGAGTCGGGCCGCCGCCGCCGTCACCGTGACCGAATGTAATAATTACTTCGTTATTGATATGCTTCTGCTGATATCTGTTCCAGCAGCCCTTAACCTGAGTAGGCTCAAGCATAGCGTTATATGTAGTGTTGCGGTTTACAGTATTATCCTTATCGCAACGCTGTGCTGTAAGGAAATGAGTGAATATCTCGGTTGAGTCAATACCGCGCCACATAAATGTATCGTAAGGCATCATATTTGTTTCATTCCAGCTGATTTTGGATGTAACAAACTTATCGACACCGCTCTTACGCAGAATCTGCGGAAGTGCCGCAGAGTAACCGAAAACGTCGGGCAGCCAGAGAACTTTACTGTCCACACCGAATTCTTTATTGAAGAAACGCTTGCCGAAAAGCACCTGACGCACAAGGCTTTCACCGCTTGTAAGGTTACAGTCAGCCTCAACCCACATTGCGCCTTCAACTTCCCAGCGACCTTCTTTGATAAGTTGCTTTACATCCTCATAAATGTCGGGAGCTTCCTCCTTGAGGTACTTGTAAAGCTGAGCCTGCGAGGACATAAACTTGTACTCGGGGTACTGCTTCATAAGCGCGACAACTGTTGAGAAAGAACGGACTACCTTTTCCCTTGTCTGGTCAAGAGTCCAGAGCCACGCAACGTCAATATGTGTGTGACCTATACAGATACACTTCACATCCTGATCACTGCAGTACTTGCCGTAGAACTCATCACGCAGATAATCGAGTGCCTTCTGCGAAGTAGCTCTGCACTGCTCCGAGCCGGGCACGCACATATCAATCATATTCAGTGCTGTATTGATGTGCATAAGGGTATCTGCATACTCCTTGCTGTTTTCGTGGAGTACACGAAGTGCATCGTACGGCACTTTCAGATCATAGTAAAGCTTCTTGTAAAGCTCATCCACTACAAAAATATTACTGACTATGCTGTGTCTGCAGGAATTCATACCTGTGTATGCATAAACGTAAATCTCGTACTCATCTGCAGGCTCAAGCATAGTATAACGGTGGTTGGAATCGCAACCGTTCATCAGCTTACCGTTGACATAAATTGTAAACTGAGGGTCGTGTGCAACGTCGCTGTTATATGCACCTGTTTCAAAGTAAAACTCAACCGTCTTACCCTTCATACTCTCGGGCAGAGTAACCTTCTTATAGAACCAACCGTGAGCATCTTTTTCATCGCCCCAACGGTCATACTTGCCGAAATCTATCCATTCGTCGGTAACGGCAGGCGGCATCTCTGCAACGCCCTTATATCCGTAAGGCAGATACTTGAAATCGGTAAGCTCGAGAGAATCTGAAAAAACAAGTTTCTGAATCTCCGGTAAAAAAACACGGAGCTTATCAAGCAAAAAGTTCAAACTGGAAACCTCCTGATTTTTGGTGTTACGCACAGTTTAACACAATATATTGTAAATTTAAAGTATTAACTAACAACTTTGCGTTAAAATTTTCATATATATTTTTGTGCTGTTTTAACATAAAGGAGGTGTTATGATGCAGCACTGTATTGCCAACCTCAGGACAAAGGAAGTAATAAACAAAAAGGACGGTTGCAGACTCGGCAGAGTATGCGACGTGGAAATAGATGCGTGCAACGGGCAGGTTGTAAATCTCGTAATATGCCGCGGCGGCAGAATGTTTTCACCGTATGCCTGCGAAAGCGACCTGCGTGTGCCGTGGTGTGACGTAGACGTTATAGGTGACGACATAATTCTCGTATGTTTTACCCCGCCTGTAGGGCCGCCGAGAGGATGTTCAAGAAGAGGTTTTTTCAGATAAAAAAGGTACAGTCGTATTAAGTGTAACATCAGGTACGCTTGTGGGCTCAAGCCTGTAGCTGACAACCGCAAGCGTACCCCCTGTTTTATCGCTCACAAATCCGAAACCGTACCACTCGGTGTCACATCTTTTTACACCCTTTGTGTCAGCAGGTAAAGGGTCGCGAATGCCGAGAATACTGAAAATTTCATTTATCTGTTCATTCTCAAAGCCGCAGAAAGCTTTTACCGTATCATACACAAGTTCTTCGAAACCATCAGTTTGTTTACCCTGATACGTAACCGTTACGTTTACAAGCCGCCCCTGAGAATCCGAATACATCGACAGCTTGCAGCCGTTTATATAACAGCTTTCTTTCAGCTTGTCGCCGCTGATTGTCTCTTCAACGCGGCAATCATAACCCGATTTTATCATTGAAGATATAAAATCAATGCTGTCTTTCTGTCCTGTCCGCACACACGAACACAGCATAAAAAGCGGCAGAATAAGCAGCGTTGCAAGTGCTTTTTTCATCAATATTCCTCCCGTACAATATCGTTATAATCACCAAAATGAAGTGTATATTCGATAATATATACATATATATGTAGAAATTATAAAATATATTATTTTTGTCTTGAAATCTATCGTTAAATAATTTAGAATATACTCATCAAGAATGAGAGGTGTGGCTACTATGTTTCTTCTTCACACAAAGCACAACATTATTCCCTGCCGCATTGTCGCATTCTGCAATAAATAAAAAATCGGCTGTTGCACTGAAAAGGTGCGACAGCCTTAATCTTTTGAATTATGAGGTGCACGATTATGAAAAAAGTAGCAATCGTTATGGGTAGCGACAGCGACCTGCCGGTAGTTGGCAAAGCAATCAAAAAGCTCAGAGAGTTCGGTGTAGAGTGCGAGGCACACGTTATGTCCGCTCACAGAACTCCCGACGCAGCAGCAGAGTTCTCCAAGAACGCTGCAGCAAACGGCTTCGGCGTAATTATTGCCGCCGCAGGCAAAGCAGCTCACCTTGGCGGTGTACTTGCTGCTCACACAACTTTACCCGTTATCGGCATCCCCGTTAAGTCCTCTACACTCGACGGTCTCGATGCACTTCTCGCAACAGTACAGATGCCGGCAGGTATCCCCGTTGCAACAGTTGCTATCGACGGTGCAGAAAATGCTGCAATCCTCGCTGTACAGATGCTCGCACTCAGTGAGCCTTCACTCGCAGAAGCTCTTGAAAAGATGAAGAAAGATATGGCAGAGAAAGTACTCGAAAAAGATGCCGCTCTTGCCGCTCAGGTTGCTTCACTTTAATAAGGGAGGAAAACCGTTATGTCAATCCATGAAGAATGCGGTGTATTCGGTATATTCAACCGAAACCTCGAACACAACGCAGTACAGGAAACCTACCTTGCTCTTTACGCACTTCAGCACCGCGGTCAGGTAAGCTGCGGTATTGCCGCCCGCAACGGTGACAACGTTGACTGTATTACAGAGCTCGGTACAGTTCCCGAAGTATTCAACAAAGACAAGCTCGCTTCACTCACAGCAGCAGGCAACGGCAATGTGGCAATCGGTCACGTACGCTACTCCGCTCAGGGTGAGGAAGACGAAATAAACTCACAGCCTATGGTTATGAGCTATGCAAAAGGCTCTATCTCAATCGTCAATAACGGCAGCCTTGTCAGCACTGCAAAGCTCAGAAGTCAGCTTGAAGCAGGCGGCTCTGTTTTCCAGACAAACAGCAATGCCGAAATGATAGTACACCTTATCGTACGTCACAGACTGCAGACTGAAAACATTGAGAAAGCGATTTCAAAAGCAATGGCTGAGCTTGAGGGTGCATATTCATTCATTATTATGTCACCAAAAAAGCTTATAGCAGTACGTGACCCCAAGGGCTTCCGTCCCTTATGCTATGGCAAGCTCGGTAATTCATACGTTATCGCATCCGAATCCTGTGCAATACAGAGCATCGGCGGCGAAGTAATCCGCGATATTGAGCCCGGTGAAATACTCGTCATAACAGACGAGGCCGTATACAGCAATAAAGACAACTGCGGTCAGAAAACTTCAATGTGCATTTTCGAGCACGTTTATCTTGCAAGACCCGACTCAGTTATCGACGGTGCAAGCGTACACCGTGCAAGGCTCAACGCAGGTAAGTTCCTTGCAATCGAGCATCCCGTTGAGGCAGACGTTGTCGTCGGTGTCCCCGATTCGGGCATTGATGCCGCAATCGGCTATGCAAACGAATCCGGAATTCCTTTCGGACTCGGACTTATCAAAAACCGCTATATCGGCAGAACGTTCATACAGACCACGCAAAGACAGCGTGAGCGTTCCGTACAGATAAAACTCAATCCCCTCGGTAACGAAATTGAGGGTAAGAGGATAGTACTTGTTGACGACTCAATCGTCAGAGGTACAACCTGTGCAAAGCTTATCAAAAAGCTCAGGGATGCGGGTGCAAAAGAAATTCATATGCGAATCTCCTCTCCCCCGTTTATCAATCCCTGCTACTTCGGCACAGACATCAGCTCGAAGGACAAGCTGATTGCCTGCAAGCTCGATATTGACGAGATATGCCGATTCATCGGTGCCGATTCGCTCGGTTACCTCAGCCGCGAATCAATGATGAAGGTTGCAGAAAACTCAAAAGTAGATTTCTGCAGTGCCTGCTTCACGGGTGAATACCCCGTAGACGTTTCAGGCGAAAACTTCGTTGATAAATACAGTAAGAAAATCAACTAATATAAAGGAGAGCTTTAAAGATGGAAAGTTATTCAAACAGCTACAAAGAAGCAGGCGTTGACGTAACCAAAGGTTACGAAGCCGTAAAGCTTATGAAAAAGCACGTTGAGCGTACAAGAGTTCCCGGTGTTGCTGACGAAATCGGCGGCTTCGGCGGTATGTTCATCCCCAACCTCACAGGCATCAGCGAGCCCGTACTTGTTTCCGGTACTGACGGTGTCGGCACAAAGCTTAAGATTGCATTTATGATGGATATCCACAACACAGTCGGTATCGACTGCGTTGCTATGTGTGCAAACGACGTTGCTTGCTCCGGTGCAAAGCCCCTCTTCTTCCTCGACTATATTTCCGTTGCAAAGAACATCCCCGAAAAGGTAGCCGCAATAGTCAGCGGTGTTGCTGACGGCTGTGTACAGGCAGGCTGTGCACTCGTAGGCGGTGAAACAGCAGAAATGCCCGGCATCTATACAAACGACGAATACGACCTTGCAGGCTTCTGTGTAGGTCTTGCAGACCGTAAGGATATCATTGACGGTAAGAACATTGCCGCAGGTGACGTACTTATCGGTGTTGAGTCCTCAGGCGTTCACTCCAACGGTTTCTCACTTGTAAGAAAGGCTTTTAACGTTTCTCCCGAAAGACTTTCAATCTATGTTGACGAGCTTGGTAAGACTCTCGGTGAAGAGCTTATCACTCCCACAAAGATTTACGTCAAGACAATTTCCGCTATCAAGGATGTATGCAAGATTCACGGTATCTCTCACATCACAGGCGGCGGCTTCTATGAGAACATCCCGAGAATGTTCAGCGGCAACGACCTTCGTGCAAAGATCGAGCGCAAGGCTGTTCCCGTAAAGCCCATCTTCAATCTTCTCGCTTCCGAGGGTATTCCCGAGAGAGATATGTTCAACACATTCAATATGGGTGTTGGTCTTTGCGTTGCAGTTTCTGCTGACAAGGCTGACGAGGCTGTCAGAGCAGTAAACGCAATCGGTGAAAAGGCTCACATCATCGGTGAAGTTGTCAAGGGCGACAAGGGTGTTGATATATGTTAAACATAGTTGTTCTTGTATCGGGCGGCGGCACTAATCTGCAGGCTTTGCTTGATGCCAAGGCGGCAGGTCAGATTCCAAACGGAAACTTCGTACGCGTTATTTCAAGTGCCGCAGGTGCTTATGCACTTGAGCGTGCAAAGAATGCAGGTGTACAAGGCGTTGTTGTTGAGCGTAAGGGCAAAACAGCCGAGGAATTTGAAACTGCACTTTTAGCTGAGCTTGAAGCAGCAAAGGCTGACCTTATTGTCCTTGCAGGCTTTATGACAATACTCAGCGAAAAAATTATTGAGAAATACCCGGAAAAGATTATAAACGTTCATCCTGCTCTCATTCCCTCTTTCTGCGGCAAAGGCTTCTACGGTCTTAAGGTGCACGAGGCGGCACTTGAAAAAGGTGTCAAGGTTACGGGTGCTACAGTGCACTTTGTAAACGAAATCCCCGACGGCGGCAGAATTATCGCACAGAAGGCGGTAGAAGTCCTCGACGGTGATACACCCGAAATACTCCAGCGCAGAGTTATGGAGCAGGCAGAATGGAAAATACTCCCCGCAGCAGTTGCAAAGCTGTGTGAAGAAAGAAAGTAAATTCAGGAGGCAACCAAAATGAAAAAAAGAGCACTTCTCAGTGTATCCGATAAGACAGGCATCGTAGAGTTTGCAAAAGACCTTTACGAGCTTGGTTTTGAAATAGTTTCTACAGGCGGCACAGCAAAGGCTGTTGCAGATGCAGGCATCCCCTGCACACAGGTTTCCGATATCACAGGCTTCCCCGAGTGCCTTGACGGCAGAGTAAAGACTCTCCATCCCATGGTACACGCAGGTATCCTTGCAATGCGTTCAAACACAGAGCATATGGAGCAGCTTGAAAAGCTTGAGGTTACACCGATTGACGTTGTTGCAATCAACCTCTACCCCTTCAAGCAGACAATTCTCAAGCCCGACGTTACACTTGAAGACGCTATCGAGAATATCGACATCGGCGGTCCCACAATGATTCGTGCAGCTGCTAAAAACTGGCAGGACGTTGCAGTTATCGTTGACCCTGCAGACTATGCAACTGTTATTGAGGAGTATAAGGCTAACGGTGCACCCAGCAAGGAGACAAAGTTCAAGCTTGCAGGCAAGGTATTTGAGCACACAGCAAACTACGATTCAATGATCAATACATACCTCAGAAAGCAGCGCGGCGAAGATCCGTTTGCAAACTGCTTCACAATGACCTTCGAGAAGGTTCAGGATATGCGCTACGGCGAGAATCCCCACCAGAAGGCAGCTTTCTACACAGAGGTCGGTGCAGCTGACAACGTACTTTCCGCTGCAAAGCAGCTTCACGGTAAGGAGCTCAGCTACAACAACATCAACGACGCTAACGGTGCACTTGACATCATCAAGGAATTCGGCTTTGATGAGCCCGTTGCAGTCGGTGTTAAGCACGCTAACCCCTGCGGTGTAGGTATCGGTGCTACAATTCACGAGGCATACCTCAACGCATACAATGCTGACCCCGTTTCAATCTTCGGCGGTATTGTTGCTCTCAACAGAGAGGTTGACGAGGAAACAGCTAACGAGCTTGCAAAGATCTTCCTTGAGATCATCATTGCTCCCAAATTCTCCGAGAAGGCTCTCGAAATTCTCACAGCTAAGAAGAACATCCGTCTTCTTGAGCTTCCCAACCTTGCAGATTCCAACAAGAAGGGTCTTGTTGATATGAAGAAGGTTGCAGGCGGTCTGCTTGTTCAGGAGCTTGACACAGAGCTTCTCAACGAAGAGGATATCGTTTGCGTTACAGACAGAAAGCCCACTGAAGAAGAAATGAAGCAGCTTATGTTCGTTTGGAAGGTTGTAAAGCACACCAAGTCCAACGGCATTGCTCTTGCAAAGGATAACGCTACAACAGGTATCGGCCCCGGCCAGACAAACCGTATCACAGCACTTGAGCTTGCTATCAAATACGCAGGTGACAAGGCAAAGGGAAGCGTTATGGGTAGCGATGCATTCTTCCCGTTTGATGACTGTGTAAAGGCAGCTCAGGCAGCAGGCATCACAGCTATCATTCAGCCGGGCGGCTCAATCCGTGACGAAGACTCAATCAAGGCTTGTAACGAAGCAGGCATCGCAATGGTATTCTGCGGTATGCGCCACTTCAAACACTGATTAGCATCAGCCGCAATGCCTCAGGAAATGGGATATTTCCAGGTACATTGAGGCAACGAGATAAGTTTAATCACATCAAATTATAATGTCATTCTGAGGAGCAAAACGACGAAGAATCTTAACAACACTCACATAAGATTCTTCTCTTCCGCTCAGAATGACAAAACAGAATAGATAAAAATAAAACGAGCGATGAAACCGCAAAAGTTTCATCGCTGTTTCAATAAGGCCCCCTTGCCTAAAGGGGGCTGTCAGCTTTAGCTGACTGGGGGATAAAAAAGTAGAAAAGAACTCAATCCAAATTTTACAGAATGCATAAACAAACGAGCGATGAAACCGCAAAAGTTTCATCGCTCGTTATATTTTCATATCATCATAATCTGAAAATTCCCAACCAAATTTCAAACGCAACAGGAACAAGAGTAATAAGTATACCACCGACCAACGGAATAATTTCATTGCCTAATGTAAGCTTCTTATCATAAGCAAATTTATGCGGTTTTTTCGGGTTAACAAACAGAGTGTATTTACAGCTTTTCGAAAACTCATTCATACGCTTTTTGCTGATGCCGAGGTCTGTCAGGCCATAGTATTCCTTACCGTTATACACGTAAAAAAATTTTGCTTTAATCTCTGAAAGCATCGTGAACGTATCAAGAAACCATCCGTCTACAATTTCTGTACAACGCTTCATCTGAATAATTCTTGCCAGAGTCAAAGTGATAAAAGGAGCACCACAACCGCAAAAAAACAGGTATATAATCCACATACTATCCCTCCGTTCTGTTAGTATAATATGCTTGTGTTAAATTAGAGACAAATCACCATTGGCTCCCTCTGACGAGGGAGCTGTCAGCGAAGCTGACTGAGGGAGAGAAAACTGCCCCTCCGTCAAAACTGCGTTTTGCCACCTCCCTTGACAAATGGAGGCTGTTTTTGAATACACAGATTACATTTCTATTATTAATTCGGTTTCTAAAAAGTTGTTGCCTTTTAAATACATTATCTTTATCTTATCATCAAAATTAACATATTCAACAATAGGGTCTACTGTTTCAGACGCATCCTCAAGCTCTACTTCTTTTAAATACTCTCCTTTGTTAAAAATATCCTGTATTATAACACTATGCCTTCCATTATCATAATTTACAAATACAACATTCTCTTCGTATTCGCCTAAAACAGAATAATATGTGTCAGATACATTTCCACTGTTAACATCACAATAAATTGTCCAACGAGTAGAAATACCCGTACCTGTTTGAACTGAAATGCTCAATAAATCCTCATTTATAACATTCACCTTAGGTTTCCTTGATACATCCTTATCGCTTATGAGAATATTATCATGCCTGTCTTTGATGACATAATCATAGGTAAAATTGCCGTTATCAGTAATTTCATATAATTGGTTTATATCATAATTGCCATCACAACCATACAAAATCACAATAAGAACATTTATTAAGCACAGGGTAATAATTAGTCTTTTTTTCATTACCTATCTCTCCTGACAGTCATTCCTCAAGGTATGACTGTTTTTCCTGCCTTACCCTATTTATTTCATCAAAATAAGTAGGGTAAGGCTATATTTGTCCTCATTGTACCTCAACCATATCATAAAAACATCTTTACTTCAAGAAGGAATCGGCAGTTTCATCGCTCGTTTTAATTTTAAAACCACCTTAACCAAAAGAATCCCGTCCAAATATCAAACGCAATAGGAGCAATAATAAATAACGCACCGGATATTAACGGAATAATTTCATTGCCTAATGTAAGCTTCTTATCATAGGCAAATTTATGCGGATTTTTCGGGTTTACAAACAGCGTGTATTTACAGCTTTTTGAAAACTCATTCATACGCTTCGTACTGATACCGAGGTCTGTCAGCCCATAGTATTCCTTACCGTCATACACGTAAAAAAACTTTGCCTTTGTTGTATGGTATCTGACATTAAATACTCTTACAGTATCAAGAAACCAACCGTCAACAACCTCTGTACAACGCTTCATTTGAATAATTCTCACCAGAGCCATGGCGATAAAAACAGCGCCGCTGCCGCAAAAAAACAGATATATAATCCAAATAATATCCCCTCCGTTTTGCCAGTATTATATCATAAAAACATTTAATCTTTCAAGTATGGAGCGGAATTCGAATCGCTGCTGTTTAATATTTCAAGCCAAAAGTATGGTCAAAGTATTCCGGACCCGTAAATATTGCCATTACAAATCTGCCGATATTTCTGAAAGCATCGAGCATAAAACCGGGTCCACCAATCGTACCGAATCCAGGAGCAAAAAAGAAAGCAAACAAACCGAAGAAAAACTCAAGCGGCGAAACCAGCAATACTTTTCCTGCCATACCCACACCTTCAAAATATGATGTTTTTTCGTCTTTTACTTCAAAAGAAAACTTTCTTATCATATCATTAAGCTGTATCTGAATGATATACTCGCCTGCTTCCTCAGGTGTAAATTCATCAGAATTAATCTCAACGGTTTTTCCGTTAACGGTATATGTAACCACCGCTTTTTCACGCCAGGCATCTGCGTGATTACCTTCAATCGAAACGTTCACCTTTATAGGCTTACCTACCGTTGCATAGCAATAAGATTCCATATTAGAAATATCCAAAAGATTTTCATAAAGCCAATATACTTCACCTTCACACTCAACATCAAAGCCGTCTTTATATCTGTCTTTAATTCTTGAATTTGAAATTTCAACCTTTGCGCTTTTCTCACCATTAGCTCTTATAAAAGCCCCTTCGCCTACTTCAACAGCTAACACTGTCCAACAAAAGCTAACGTCAACAAACAACTGCGGATATCTGACACCGTTGTGTTCAAATATTTCCATATAAACTTTATCCTTGTCAACCACAGTTACATTAACCGTTTCGGAATTCTGTTCCCTTGAATAAACTGTAACCTTTGGTGTTTCTCCGATTTCGGTATACTCACTGTTAAAGGTAACAACAACCTTATCAAGGCGCAGATAATAATCGCATGTAAAGCTTTTTTCAAGCACTTCTGCATTATCCTCCGCCGCAAAGGCTACGCTTGCAGTAGTGAAAAGCAACACCGCACAAAGGATAACTGATAAAAATCTTTTAAAAGTCTTATTCATAATTAACCTCCTTTAGTATTAATCCAATCACTCATTATTGAGCACAATTCTATAGAATTTCGGACCGCCAAACAGCACAGAAAAGAAGTAAGGTATTGTTTCGAGTGCATCTCCCATTATTACAGGACCACCGAATGTACCAAGACCCGGCATTAATAAGAAACCTGCCAGACCTAACAAAAATTCAACCGGTGAAATCAGCATTGTCAAAGCTGATGACCCTAAATTATCGAAATATGCCGTTTGCTCATCTACAGCGGTAAAACATACGCCGGATTTCAAAACATCGTTCAGCTTTATCTCTACGACATATTCTCCTGCTTCCTCGGCAATGAACTCATCAGAAATTATTTCAACCGATTTTCCGTTAACGGTATACTTAACTTCAACATCATCTTCCCAAATCTGAGCATAATCACAAACAAATAGAGTTTCAACATTTACGGGTGTTCCGATAATAGTATAATTGTGCTTTTTATTGTCACCACTGATATATGCAAACGGATCATCATAAATAAAATAACCTTTAAATTGACATTCAACATCAAATTTATCAACAAATGAGTTTGATTTTATTTGTGATCTCTGTATACTTACCGATGGACTCTTTTCACCGCTTTCTGTTATAAAAACGCCTTCTCCGATTTCGACAGAGATTACTCTCTGGCAAAAATCAACATTAATAAACAGCTGAGGATATTGCTTACCTTCATACTCATAAACTTCCACAGTAAGTCTCTCTTTACTGACTTGAGTTTGATTAACGGTTTCATCTTTAAACTCTTGTGAATGAACAATAACATCAGGTATTTCACCTGTTTTGGAATATGCACTGTCAAAAGTGACAATAAGTACATCTCCAAGTTTGTAAACATCGCTAACAATTTCCGCTTGAGAATTATCCTCCGCGGCAAAGGCTACGCTTGCGGTTGTGAAAAGAAGCACGGCACAGAGAATTACGGAAAGAATTTTCTTTAAACTTTTGTTCATTGTTTTACCTCCTTTTTTTAGCCTTTGTAGGGAACGGTCTCGACCGTTCCGTTAAGCTGCATCAAACCTTGCGTAAGTGTCAAACCCCTGCTCTACATTGTCATTCTGAACGAAGTGAAGAATCTTAAGGCAGCACAACATTTCATCTTTAACAAAATATCAAAAATTATGATTAGTAGGGTTACACTTTAAGTAATTAGACCCTATGGTTTAAAACAAATCTAATTTCCATCCAACGAAGCCTAAAAGCCCGGAAAACAAACCAACCAATGGCCACAAAAGTGCTAAAAGATACTGAAAAACAGACATCAACAATCCCCCTTTCAATTTTTATATAGTCTTTTCAAGCTCTTCTTATAATTTTAACTACACCGGTTGAGCCGTCGAGGCGTACAATATCGCCGTTTTTGACAGTTGACATAAGCCCCTCTATACCGACAACTGCAGGAATACCGAGCTCACGCGAAATAATAGCTGTATGCGAAAGGAGCGAGCCTTTTTCGCTTACTACACCCTTTGCCTCGGCAAGCAAGAATACCCAGCCCGGGTCAGTCATTTTGGTGATAAGTATTTTATCTTTAACGCTTCTCACCTGCTTGACGTCGGTTACAACGCAGGCCTCACCCTCTACCACACCGTTTGAGCAAGGCACGCCGAGCATTTCATCCTTTGATGAATACATTGAGGTCATATTGATACTGCGGTGGTTTTTATCAAAGGGCTTTGAAGCAAAGACTATACGGGAATACGCAGGCAGAAGTGCAAACATCTCATATTTTTCTTTTCTTCTTTGCACTGTTTCCTTCATATCGCAGGGTGTTTCAGCCAATGAATAGACTTCATCAAGAGTAAGGTAAAAGACATCTCTTGTTTCGTTTATATAACCCGCTTTTGAATATATATCGCCAAGCCTTAACACAGCCTCACGCACCATACCGAAGATACGGCTGCGGTTAAGTCGCTGAATTTCTCTGTTACCAATACCGAGCATACAGCGTTTACTTAAGTAATTTGTAATCGGGTCACGCTTGAGCGGCGGCTTGTCCTCCCCCTGACTTTCAAGCAGAGCGGCAAGCTTTTCTTTATCCTGCTCAAATTCGGTTATTTTGCTGTCAAATAGCTCGACTTTAGTACGGAAGGTCTCTGTCTCAAGCTTAAGCTCTTCGAGGCATCTGTCGCCATATACGTCGATATAAGCCTTTCTGCGTTTTATGTACTCATCTTCGGTCATATTTTCGCGCTCGAGTGCAATTTTAATCATCTCTTTTACAGGCTTCATACTCTCGATATTTGAGATACCCGAAATATAGCTGTTTGCAATCTCCTCGTGATTATCGTACTTTGACTTAAGATGACTTTTGAGCAAACCTGTAAAGATAAACGCATACGTATCATTGAGAAGTGTTATACCCCAGCAAGAGAGCAGCTTATCCTGAATCTTATCAAAAAGCTCGAGTATTTCTTTTGCCGTCATCTCCTCTTCAAAACGGGAATAGACATAATT
Source organism: Acutalibacteraceae bacterium (assembly GCA_045531935.1). Lineage (GTDB taxonomy): Bacteria > Bacillota > Clostridia > Oscillospirales > Acutalibacteraceae > UBA8612. Next base: position 34,570 of record JAZSEX010000059.1, read on the forward strand.
TTTAATCTCTATAAAACGCTCGTTGAGCTTTTTCATATTACGAGGTGTACACAGAAGCTCCGCAACCGTATTGAAATAAACCGAAGCCTTAACAATCGGGTTGATTTTATTTGCGCTGTCGTCATATTCTTTGTATTTAACGCCGACCAGCTCCTGCCATACTGCCGTAATTTTCTTGCTGAAAGGCAGGAATTTCATAGCACCGTACCAGCTGTTGAGATTATAGTAAATTCTGCCGTTGACTGTACCGACAGTGTTTTCAAGTATATCGTAATGCTTTTCAAGCTCACGCTTATTGTGAAGCAGACGGCGGCCTGCATCCTTGAATACGCCTGCAAACACCATCTCGACAAACGAAACGGTAAGCGGTGAACTCAAACCGGGGTAGCTTTCGACAATATTGCTGTTATCGAAAAGAATCTGATTCTTATCACTAAGAGTCGTTATGGGACGAGCCTGCAAAATATACAGCTCTTCATTCTCAACAGCGTACTCAATATCCATATAGTCGCCGAAAAGCTTACAAATATGCTTTGCGGTCTCAATAATATGATGAATCATATATTCGCTGAGCAAATCCTCTTTACCGTCATAATAGTAAATATCATCGGTAAGCGAATAGTAATATGATGTTGTATCAATTCTGTCAGACACAACGTTTTCACCCAGTCCCCTGCCTGCTACAATTACGCACTCGTTGAGTATGCCCTGCGGATTGGCGGTAAAGACAATACCCGAAACCTC